>CANFNN010000012.1 GCA_947448095.1 Bacteriovoracaceae bacterium
TAATAAAAATAATGAGAGAGCCTTCATGTATTCTCCTTCAGAGTCTTTTCAATCCACTTCTTCATCGTTTCAAATATTTGAACTCGATCAATCTCATTCCATAGCTCGTGATAATGAGAAGGATAATGAATGATTTGGGTCAAACGCTTTTCTATTCCGTGCGCAAACAGGGCAGTACTTTCAGGATCAACAACTTTATCCTCACCTGCAATCAAAAACAAACTGGGAACTCTTAAATAGTATGAGAGCCCACGAATGCGGTGGCTAGCTTCAATCACTTCCTTGGCCATTCTGACCGTGATGAAATGAGGAATTAATGTATCGCTATCAAAATCATTGGCCCGCTCAGGATCACGAGTCAGGTCTTTACCATTATAGATAAGTGGTAAATGAAGTTTACCTGACAAATGGTTGAGCTTTTCTAAGATCAATTCAGAAGAATGACCCATAACAAGTCTCGGTCTGATGCAAGGACTTGATAAAACAAGACCATGAAGTGGATACTTCCATCCATAAGCAGTATCTAAAATCCGGGTTAAAGTAATAAGTCCACCGAGGCTGTGCGCGAGAATTATTGTTTTGGTCTCAGACGTGTTAATTGACTGAGCAAACTCTCCAACTAGATTCATGTCTTCAACATAAACCTTAAAACCTGGGATAAAAACTCTGGCCCCACCGCTTCTCCCATGACCAACATGATCCCAAGTTGTAATAGCCACGTCTTGTCCAAAATTTCGCAGTAAAAATTGAATCAGATCTATATGACGAAGTGAATACTCTAGAGCTCCGTGCACAAGCAGAAAATGTACTTTGGGTTTAATTGAGCCGTATTGACGAATAAAGACCTGTGACTCTTTATCACTTGAAAGAAGCGAGTGATCACGAGACGAGAATAGATTCAATGCGGGTCTGGCCATTAATTTTCTTGAATATATTTTTCTATAGCACGCTTAGCTTCATCATTTAATCCCTCGAACCTAAAAGAAAAGCCAGAGTTTCCTTCCAGCACCCGCACTACCATTCCAGCAGCGGTAAAGTGATAGTCAGTATTTTCAGGATGAACATTAATCGAGATTTTGTCTCCGGCCTGACCTTTGAAGTCATTCACCAGGACCTGCATTCCACCAATAGAAATGTCCCGGCATATTCCTTCGAAAAGTTTTTTATTGTTCTGAACGAAGAGCCTTGCGATGAAAGGTTTTCTTGCTGCGTTTCTGCGATCTGCTTCTTTAATCGGTGGTGGAAGTTCTTGAAAAATATCCTGGTATTCAGGTAAATCTCCCATGACTTTCCACTCTTTCATACCCGTGGTAAAAACAAACGTTTTCCCGTTTATGCGATTCTCTTTATAAAGTTGCTTTAATTGTTTCAAAGAAAATGGACCATAATCCGAGGTGGCTCCCCCACGATCATTCCCTACTCGAATAAAAATTGAACGATCATTCTCATCCATGTTCGCAAAACTAAATTCTTTTTCAATTTCGTTCATCACGGGTGCACTCGGAAACGCTAAAGGTTCAATCACTGGCCCAGGTTCGACTTGAAGCTCAGGAACTTCCTTTATTTTTTTCCAATTATCAAAGCCCTTCTTCCAAACAAAGTCCGAAGAGGTAAGTTCTTGATTTACTACCATGGATAAAATAACTTCCTGACCAACTGGGCCCTGACGATTACCTTTTTGAACGTAATACCAATTTTCCGCCATAGCTTCCTCAACCTATTGAAATAATTATTAATTATATCTTACCTCAGCTCTATTTATAATGAGGAGAAAAGGCAATTTTTTCCTGACGACTTATGAATGTCTGAGTCAACTAGTCCCACTACTTGACTAAAGTTTTGATGCATTTACACCGATTCGCAAACTAGGAAACTCTTAAGGTGATATTATGAAAAATTATTGGTCGGCTTTTCTCTCTCTCTTTCTACTCTTGGGCATTGCCGGATGTGGAGTGGAGCAATTTGGTACGACTCCGCAGTCTGCCTCCAATCAATCCAATCCACTGCAAGTTTACCAACAATCTTCTTGCTCAGGACACACGCTGATCAAACCAGCTGTCGATATTCTTTATGTCGTCGACAACTCTCTTAGTAATTATTGGATCTCAGGAGATGTAAAATCAGGCATTCAAAATACGGTTGGAAGTATCTCTGCTCAATTTGATTACCGCGTAATTGGAACTCCTCTCTTAAAAACCACTAGTGCAGATCAAGACTATCAGGTCTTGGCAAAAGACCCAACCAGCTTACCCTCAAGTGTTCCTTCAAGTAAGGTTGTCACTTCTTCCTCTCAATTTACGTTCTTTTCTAATATTGTCGAAGGTCAACCAGAAGCAGGACTAAGAAGAGTTCAAGAATTTATTACAGAACATCAATCCGATGGTCTTTTCAGACAGGGTGCTTATCTGTTCGTTGTCTTGGTTTCAAATGGACGAGATACTGAAGTTGAATATGTTCAAAATACAGGAACGGCCCAAAACGTTACTAATTTTAATGCTCGCAAAGCTGGGCTTTTAAATCTTAAAAACTATCTTCAGTCTCAACAATTACGTCTTTTTTCCGTGACTGCTAACACAAAATGCTCTCCGGTCAGATCAGGATATATAGCATCTCCAAAATCTTACGGGGCCATGTCACAAGCACTCTACGACAGCCAACCAGGATTTACTTTTAAGCTAGATGCCGATCATTATGACCTATGCTCTAAATCAACTGTAAGCTCGGTCTTTGCAGATGTGAATAGCAGCATTCAACAGATCATTGTTCCGCATACCTATAAGTACTGGCCGATTACTTCTACTGATGGAGTCATTGATACTTCACCTGGAAAAATTAAAGTCTTCAAGAGCACAGGCAATGCGGCTCCGGTGGAAATGACTTCAGGTTGGACTTATCTACCCAATCCTGGAAATCAAAACACGCGAATTCTTCCAACAATTGGTGAGCCAACAACCAGGGCCCACTTAGTAGAATTCGATGATAGTCATTATGTAACCTATCCTGACTGTATATCAATCTCTACTAGCTCGAATCTAGAATACTTTGGCTACGTGGCCATTCCTAAAATACCTACGCTGGCGTCAGTCGTGATTAAGATAAATGGAGTTCAAGTACCAGTGAGTGGTTGGTCGTTTATGGCGGCAGAAGGTCAGCAAAATATTAATATTAAAGTAGCCTATAATGGATATCCGAATACTCCACCAGTAATGCGTCAGGGCTATATGCTGAAACTGACTTCAAACTATTATTACAAATCGGGTGATAACATAGAAGTCTTTTACATCCCGGCAACGAACTAACTGCCGGGAGTATTAAGCTTTTTCTGCGTTGGATTTTTTAACGGCATTCATGAATCGAATAATGGGGTACATTTTCTGAACCTTCCCCATATCTGCTTCGACAAAAACTTGCCCGTCTTTCATGAGCACTTCGCCAAATAGGCCAGTTGCTCTTCCGTCGTCTAGATGGTCTGGATTGATAGTGATATTTTTGGCTTTCATCTCATCGATAACAGGATTCAAAATATAGTACTTCGAAAACTTCGGAACAAAGTCTTCAGTCGTTTTTAAATTGGGTATATCGATAACAGGATTTCCAGGTAACTTCTCCAACATCTTGGCAATAATCAATTCACACTTATCGGAAATCCGCATTTTCTTGTCTTCCTGCAGATGTCTTTCGGCATTGTAGAAAATGAAAATTTGGCGAATTAATTCGATATTCTTAAGCAAAATAACATTCGGAAGTTTATCTTGATCCTCACCAATCTCCATCAGATTCAATGTCACGAGCAAATTCAAAATGGATTCTAGTTTCGACTCCATAATTTGATACATATCTGATGTATAAAGAGTCAGCATTTTGCGATTCACGGCCAGTGCCTGACCCTTCACCTCTCCATGGGCCTTGAAGACTAAAAACAACGTACCAAGAACTCTCATCACCTCTATAGGCTTCATGAACTCATAAGTTCCTACGTTTTTACCGTATGAAGCTGTCTGGTTGTCTTCTAATTCTTTTGTCCTTGAATTGGCCTTTCGTAAACGAGTCGCAAGCGTGTTAATGATTGTTTTAAACCAAGGGTTGAGTGACTGCATGGTCTTACCAAAAGCAAGAAATGAAATCTCAACAATCTCGACACCCGTAATAGCAGAAGCCGAGCAAGATCTTTTTTTTCCGGAACCATCTTCATCAAAAAAGGCCATCTCACCAATAACTTCACCCGAACGAAGGACGCCAATTTCAATAAAGCCCTTTCCCTTTGGCTTAAATAAGCGAATCTGACCTTTCTGAATGATGAAAAGCGAATCCGCTGGATCACCATCATTAAAAAGAATTTCACCGGTTTTTAAACTGCGAATTCCCGACTTGGCCTGAGAAGTGTTTGGAGTCTCGCTAGTCATTATTTGATTCTCTCAATAATTAAGCTCAACGCTTCTCCGCCACCAATACAAATCGCCGTGCAACCATATTTCACTTTTTTCTTTTTCATGGCATTCATTAAGGTCACAAGAATTCTCGCCCCTGATGCGCCAATAGGGTGTCCCATGGCAACAGCACCACCAAACACGTTTACTTTTTCGTGTGGAATTTTAAACTCCTTCATCGCGGCCATTGTGACAGCGGCAAAAGCTTCATTGATTTCAAATAAATCTATTTGATCGATTGAGAGATTGGCTTTTTTAAGAGACTTGTTAATTGCCTCTACCGGAGCAGTTGTAAACCAAGTCGGATTTTGAGCATGAGATGCAAATCCAAGTATTTTGAATTCGGCTTGAGCAGCATACATATCCCCGCCTAAAACGACCGCTGCTGCACCGTCATTGATAGTTGAAGCGTTCGCAGCTGTGATCGTCCCATCTTTTTCAAACGCCGGTTTAAGTCCAGGCATCTTTTCGAAATTAGCTTTGAAGGGACCTTCATCTTCTAAGATCTCTGTCGTTGCCCCTTTAGCAGAAATTTTTACAGCGACTATTTCGTCTTTAAAAAGACCTTCTTTAACTGAAGCCTGAGCACGCTTAAAAGATTCAATCGCAAAAGCATCTTGCTCTTCACGAGACATGTTGTATTTTTTTGTACACTCTTCAGCGCAATTCCCCATCGCACGGTTCGTATAAACGTCCCATAGTCCATCCCACTGCATGGAATCTTTCATTTCCAGTGGACCGTATTTTACACCCACTCGTGAATTCATGGATAAATGTGGAGCAAGAGACATACTCTCCATCCCGCCTGCAACAACAACTTGGTTATCACCAGTCATAATTGAGCGAGCACCGAGAATGATCGCTTGGAGTCCAGAGCCACAAACTTTTCCAATCGTTGTGGCCGGAACAGATTCAGGAAGACCTGCAAAGAGCACGGCTTGCCTGGCGGGTGCCTGCCCAACTCCAGAAGTCAGCACATTGCCCATAAACACTTCATCGACTTTATTTTTTTCAATGTTTGCTTTTTGAAGCGCGCCTTCAATGGCAGCAGCACCTAATTTAGTTGCAGGAACTTGTGAAAGTGTTCCCATAAATGAACCAATGGCCGTACGGGCCCCACCTAAAATATAAACGGTCATTTTTTGAATCCTTAGAAGAGAGAAAGATTGTCTTTCTTATTCGAATATTTTAATGAAGGGACTGATAAATTGCTAGTAAATCTTAAATTGAGGCAGGTCGTCATGTTCGCCCGTAAAAAAGACTCTAAGAACGGAAAAACTATCCCACAAGACTGGCTAGTGAGCTTAGGTAGTCTCTTAAATGAAACTTACCAGACTGAATGTGAAAAGCACGGCCGGACCTTTGATGTTTACGGTCAGATATACAAAGAGGAACTCCTCTTGGCCGTATCATGGCTGTCAGAGAAAGATGAGTATATTGCTCCTATCACTTGCTTTTTATCTTGTGATCCTCATCAAATGGATGACGATAAAAAAGTAAAAAGTACGCAACAGAATTTTATCGATGTGGTCGGTATCTTTTTCGATGAGATTTTTGCATCAGATGAATGGAACGAATTCGAACCGAACTGGCAGGAAGTCAATTACAAGCAAGAAAACTATTTTTTTAAGCTTTCTCGCGAAAACATCAACCTCACTTTAGAGGCGAATAAATTATTAGGTGAAAACTTTGATGATTTAGACGAAATCGATGAAGAAGACTTAGAAGATTCAGAAGACCCAGAATTCAATCAATAAACAAGATAAAAAAAGCCCTCGTGAGAGGGCTTTTTTTTATTACTTATTATTCGTCTTCGTATCTCAAACTTGATGAGATCGTTTCAATACCGATATCTCCATCATCATCATCATCATCTGCAAGATTTTCAAGTTCATCTTCTTCAAAATCAAACTCAGCAGTAATGTTAAGTTGGTGAAGAACTTTATAGAACTCTTTATCGTCTGAGAGATCAGACATAAGAGCTTCAATGTATTTCACAGGATATTTTGAGATAAGCTCTTCGATATATTCCTGAAGTTTTCCATCTTTCAAAATTTCGCGTTTTTTAACAGTAGTCTTCTGGTTACGAATATAGTGAAGTCGGCAGTAACTTTGAGTTGATCGGATGTTATCGCAACCTTTCTCAATACATTCATCATTTTTAGGATCAATGAAGAAGTCCATTGTGCCAATGGATTCAGCAATTTCTTTCCAGTTAAAATGCTCTCTAAGCTCCGCTATTTCATCTGCAATCTTACCTTCAAGATCTGCAATGACAGCATTTTGATATTTCTTAGACTGTTTTGGAACGAAGGCATCAACATGCACTTCATCTTCTTCGTAAGCTTTTTTACCAGATTTTTTAACTGCTTTAGATTTTTTATAATCTTCTTCAAATTCATCAACATCGTCGTCTTCATTTGACTTACGAGCTGAGCGCTCTTCACCAAAAGCTGGCTCATCATCTGGACCAAGATCGATGTCTCCATCTTCATCTTCGTCGTCGCTGAATTTGCTTTTTTTGCCTTTTTTACCAGCACTTTTAGCATCTTCTTTATCTTGTTTGGCCTGAAGCTTAGCGTTTTCTTTATCTTTCTTTTCTTGTTCCTTAGCTTTTTTCTTATCAGCTTCGGCTTTCAATTTATCTTTTGCAGCAAGAGCCTTCTCTTTGGCTTCAAGAGCTTTTTTTTCTTTAAGATCTTTTTCTTTTTGTTTTGCAATCTGCTCTTTCGTTGGGCCTTTATTCATCACTTTGGCGACAAATTTACCAGCGCTCTTAAGAACTTTTTCTTTCAGAGATTTTGGAGCAGGCTTAGTTGCTTTTTTTACAACTTTTTTAGGGGCCACTTTTTTAGCAGGAGCAGCTTTTTTAGCAGGTGCTTTTTTGGCCATTTTAACTTCTTTTTTAGGAGCAGCTTTAACCGGCTTTTTTGCCGCAGTTTTCGCTACAGGTTTCTTAGCTGGCATCTTAGCAGCAGGCTTCTTTTTCGCCATGATTTTCTCCCTAAAATATAATAACAGACTACGTTAATCGTTTATAAAACAAATTTACTCGAAACACTAGCAAAGGGAGCATCCCTTGACGAGAGGTTTTTAATGAATTGCTTTCAATTCGGAACTCGCGATCACCATCCGCTGAACTTCTGAAGTTCCCTCGTAAATCTCGGTAATCTTGGCATCCCGAAAATAGCGTTCAACCGGATACTCTTTGGTGTATCCGTTCCCACCGCACAGTTGGATCGCCTTGGTCGTAATCCACATGGCAGATTCTGAGGCAAAGAGTTTGGCCTGGGCCGATTCTTTGGAATATGGCTGCCCTGCATCTTTGAGTGCTGAGGCGTGATAAATAAGAAGCCTTGAGGCTCCAATTTTTGTGCTCATATCGGCCAGCATGAACTGAACCCCTTGAAGATCAGACAGTGGGGCCCCAAACTGAACACGTTGTTTGGTATAACGGATAGCATAATCAAAAGCACCTTGAGCTATGCCTAGGGCTTGAGATGCAATACCGATTCTTCCACCATCAAGAGTCGCCATAGCGACACGAAACCCTTTTTCCACTTCACCCAGTAAAGCATCTTTAGGTACTTTGACTTTATCAAAGGCAAGCTGACAAGTTGAAGAGCCTCTAATCCCCAGCTTATCTTCTTCTTTGATGATGGAGTAGCCGGGAGTTGATGTTTCAACAATGAAAACAGAAATACCCTTGTAGTCAGGAGTCTTTTTAGTTTTAGCAAAAACGATACAGATGGAAGCCTCTTTACCGTTAGTGATCCAATTTTTCACACCGTTAATTTCCCAGTGATCCCCTTTATCTTCAGCAAACGTCGTCAGTGAACCTGCATCTGAACCAGCGTTGGGTTCAGACAAACAAAAACAACCAATCCATTCTCCAGAAGCCATTTTAGGTAGATATTTTTTCTTTTGGGCCTCTGTTCCGAAATTTAAAATCGGCCAAACCGCAAGTGAAGTATGAGCAGAAATGAGCACACCGGTTGAAGCACAGTTGCGAGAAATCTCTTCAACAATGAGGGAGTAAGACATGTAATCAAGCCCTGCTCCGCCGTATTCTTCTGGAATATAAGAGCCTAGAAAACCATTTTCAGAAAGCTTGGCTATAAGCTCTTGAGGAATGTGGCCTTCATGATCAATTTTCATGGCCAAAGGCGCAACTTCTGAGTCAGAAAACTTTTTCACCATGTCTCTGATTTCTTTGTATTTTTCATCAAGTATCATAAAATTTTTCCTTTAAATTCAGCTTTGCGTTTTTCTAAAAATGCAGCAGTCCCTTCAATCATGTCTTGAGTTTGAAATATGGCACCAAAGGCTTTGCGCTCTTCGACTAGACCCTTGCCCAGAACCTGTTTGGCTTCGTAAATGGCACAAGAAGAGTTTTTCAAGGCTGTCTTAAACCAATTTTGAGTTTCGGCCAATAGTTGGGCTTTATCAGCATAGACTTCTAAAGCGATTCCCAGATTTTTCGCTTCATCACTTGAAATATTTCTACCTGAAAAAATGATTTCGCGCGCACGTCTCTCACCTACTATTTTCATTAATCGCTGGGTTCCCCCAAAGCCTGGAATAAGTCCCAGTTTGACTTCAGGCAATCCGAAAACGGCATTCTTTGAAGCAAAAATAAAATCGCACGACAGCGCCATTTCAAATCCACCACCAAGAGCAAACCCATTTACACAGGCAACACAGGGATAAGGCAGAGCTTCAAAGGCCAAAGTGACTAATTGGCCAAGCTCTGAAAAAGCCAAGGCTTCTCCCGGCTCCATGGATTTCATCTCGGCAATGTCGGCACCAGCAATAAAAGCTTTTTCACCTTCACCAGTGACAATTAACCCACGAATAGGTGCAGCTCTCAATTCGGTCAGCGCCCCTTTGAGCTCGCGCAGAACCTGAATGTTAAGGGCATTTAATTTATCAGCACGATTGATGGTCAACGTTCCAATATCTTCACTAACGCTAAAAATGAGTGTTTCGAAGTTACTTATCATAAATATGGAACCCTTTTCCGTTTTTGCGACCAAATCTTCCAGCAGCTACATACTGACGAAGAAGTGGGCAGGGACGGTATTTTGTATCAGCAAGACCTTCATGAAGCACATTCATAATGGCCAAGCAAGTATCCAGACCAATGAAGTCCGCTAGCTCAAGTGGACCCATAGGTTGATTCGTTCCTAGCTTCATCGCTGTATCAATATCTTTAGCACTAGCAACACCTTCATAAAGTGCATACACAGCTTCATTAATCATAGGCATAAGAATACGGTTTACAGCAAACCCTGGATAATCCTGAGCACGCACAAAAGTTTTGCCCATTTTTTCTGATACACCTGCCACAGTATTAAAAGTTTCGTCACTCGTTTCAAGCCCACGAATCCCTTCTACCAATTTCATGACTGGGACTGGATTCATAAAATGCATTCCAGCAACCTTATCCGGACGCTTAGTGTTGGCAGCAATTTCAGTAATGGAAATAGATGAAGTATTAGACGCCAAAATAGCATCTACCTTAACGATCTCATCAAGTTTTTTAAAAATATCAAATTTGAGTTCTTTTTTTTCTGTTGCGGCCTCAATTACGAGGTCGCAGTTTTTAAGATCAGTCATTTCGGCCGTGACTTTAATGCGCCCAAAAGCTTTGGCCGCATCATCTGCAGTCCACTTGCCTTTTTCAGTCCCTTTGTCTAACTGCGTCTTAATAAATGCATGGCCAAAATCCAAAGAATTTTTAAAAGCATCAAACACAATTACTTCGTATCCGGTTTGCGCAGCGACCTGTGCAATCCCTCTTCCCATCTGTCCTGCACCAACAATTCCAATCAGTTGAACGTTTTTCATGACAAGTCATCCTTGTTTCAATTTCAAAATAAAGTGCACAAAAAGTACCCCATCCCTCGTCTTTTGCCAAAAGTTATGCGGCAATTTTTCAAAGAATCTAAACCTCAACTCTTGCCAGAAGGGTCAAAAGTGTTTTATAACATCGCAATATTTTGAAAGAACGACCATTAGGAGAATGCAGTGGCCAATCACAAATCGTCAGTAAAAAGAGCAAAACAAGAAAAAACTCGTCGTATGACGAACAAAACTAAAACAGCTAAGTCTCGTACTACTGTTAAAGCACTTAAAGCAGCAATTGCTTCAGGTGATAAAGTTACAGCAAAAACACTTCTTCAAAAAGCTCAGTCGCTTTTAGCAAAACTTGCTAAATCACCTGCTATGAAGAAGCAGACTGCTTCACGTAAGACTTCTCGTCTTACTAAGCAAGTTGCTGGCATTAAATAATTGCCATAGACCCTTGATTAAATCAAAATTGAGCCCAAAGTATGAATAATACTTTGGGCTTTTTTATTTTAGGAGATTTCATGAAATCTACTTTCGTTGTTCTTATACTTTCACTTTTTATTACTTCTTGTGGACTTCAATCCATTCCAACCGCCAACAATGCCGTAGAGGGCAGCTGGGCCGAAGTGCAAAACCAATATAAAAGACGTGCCGACCTCATTCCTAATTTAGTCAATGTGGTCAAAGGGTACGCGACTCACGAAAAAGAAACTCTGGAAGGAGTGATCGCAGCACGCGCCAAAGCAACTTCTATCAACGTCGATGCAAAAGATTTGAATCCTGAAACTATGAAAAAATTCCAGGCCGCTCAAGGGGAACTTTCTCAGGCCCTTGGCCGCTTGATGATGGTATCTGAAAGATATCCGGATCTTAAAGCGAACGTTAACTTTCAAGGCCTACAAGTTCAACTTGAAGGAACGGAAAATAGAATTGCGATTGCCCGTCGTCGCTATATTGAAACAGTTCAGGAGTTTAATAATCTAGTAACCGTTTTCCCAACGAGCTTAACTAATTCTCTTGTTCATCACATGGAGAAGAAACCTCAGTTCACGGCGACTGAAGCTGAACAGAAGACTCCAGAAGTTAAATTCTAATGCAGTTCTTTTTTTCTTTAATTCTCCTTTTCTCATTGAACGCGCGGGGAGCTGATATTCTGATCCCCGCCCTGAATTCTCCTGTCATGGATGAAGCTGGTTTTTTAACTCCTGAACAAAAGCAGGACTTAAGTCAACTCGCCTATGAGATCAATACCAATCAAGGACCGCAAATCACGATTCTTACGGTTCCAGATCTTCAGGATTTTCCTATCGAAGATTTCTCCATCAAAGTGGTGGAAAAATGGCAGCTAGGAACGAAAGAAAGAGACAACGGTCTTTTGATTGTTATCGCTAAAGCTGAAAGGCAAATGCGCATAGAAGTGGGCAATGGAATTGAAGGCGAAATAACCGATTACGAATCCAACCAATATATAAACAATATTCTTAAGCCGGCCTTTAAAGAAGGCGACTTTCATGGTGGTCTCAAAACTGTCATGTTGGACATTGCTCAAAAATTTAATATCAAGTTAAGTGAAGGCAACCATTTTGTACGTCGTGCCACTCCTGTCAGAGTGCTACCAAAAGCTCTGATCGCAGCTTTTCCTTTTTTGATAGGGATATTAATTCTAGGCCAACTCGTTTTAGGAAAAAAGCCAGTCGCTCGTGGTGTCTTTACCGGTGTAGGCATGGCCGGAGTTGGTTTTTTCGTCGGAGCAGCTGGACTAGCGATGATCGGTTTCATGTTTTTGATGGGACTATTTGTAGGAATGATAGGGCTTCAGAATTTACTTTTTGCGCTCGCTTCTGGATCGAGTCACAGCGGTGGTGGTGGTTTTGGTGGGGGAAGCGGCGGAGGTAGTAGTTGGGGTGGAGGCGGAGGCGGTTTCTCGGGCGGCGGATCTTCAGGGAGCTGGTAATGAGAAATATTTTAATTCAAGATGATGTGGCCTTAGTTGAATCTAGACTAAAGCAATTTGAAAGCAACACAGGCTGCGAATTGTTACTCGTAATCACAAATGCTTCAGATCCCTATCCAGGTGCCTCATCGCGCTTTGGTCTGGTGGGTGGTTTTGTTGTTTCATTTATTTTTAGTTATTACTTAGAATTTCATCATAGCTGGATGTGGCCAGCCAGTTTTTTTGTTCTCTGTCTTTTTATGACGTGGCTCGGGCGCTTTAGCTGGGCAAAAAAAATGGCACTGAGTGATTGGGAAATTAAAAGAGAGTGCAGAGAAAAAGCTATTGAGTACTTCCATACTTTGGGAACCTCAAAAGTCTCCCATCAAGCTACTGCGATGATTATGATTTCGACTCTAGAAAAAAACATCCAAGTCATGGTTGATGAAAAACTAAAAACTCAAATCACTCAAGTAGAATTAGATGATTTAATTGAAATCATGAAAATTCATTTTAAAGTGGGTGATATGGCTACAGGTCTCATCAACAGTATCACCAAGCTTGAGGCCAAGATCCTTAATGATTTCGGCGGTAAAGTCAGTCAATCGCACGTATCCGAACTAAGTGATACCATTCATTTTAGAAACAACTAAATATTTCTGCATTTCTCTGTGGTTGTCACATTCGGTTTTTAAATACCAAATGGCGGCTTCGCCGTACTTAAACGCGAGACCCAGATAATCCTTGATTAATTCGTACATCTCAAACAAATACGTTTGTAGGACTTCATCTTGAGTTGAAGCTTCAATTGTTTTTTTCACATTTTGAAAGAGGGTTTCATCCTCTCGTGCAGAAGAATCAATATCAATAAATCGAGACGGCACTTGGGACAATTGGCTGAACAGATCTTCTAATTGCTCTAAAAGATGTTTTAAATGGATCTGTCCGCTTTCAAACTGCAGACAGATCTCTTCACATAATTCTTCCAATTAAGATCCGGCCTTATGCTCACTCACAAGTGTCTCAACAACTTGGGGATCGGCCAATGTCGAGGTATCGCCAAGCCCTGCGTACTCGGAGGCAGCGATCTTTCTTAGAATCCTGCGCATGACTTTTCCGGAGCGAGTCTTCGGTAATGCTCTCGTCACGTGAATCCTGTCGGGAGCAGCAAAGCGGCCAATCTTAGCTCGCACAACTTCTTTAATACTTTCAGTCAATTCAACTGAAATTTCATGATGCTGATAGAGAACTATATAAGCATAAATTCCCACACCCTTAATATCGTGAGGCATCCCAACAACTGCAGCTTCTGCAACCTCATCGTGCTCCATCAAGGCACTTTCTATTTCTGCTGTTCCCAGACGGTGACCTGAAACGTTCAGAACATCATCAATTCTTCCCGTGATCCAGTAATACCCATCTTCATCTCTGCGACAGCCGTCTCCCGTAAAATAGTATCCCGGGTACTGAGTGAAGTAAGTTTCAACAAAACGCGCGTGATCTTTATAGATAGTGCGCGCTTGTCCAGGCCATGAAGCCTTGAGACAAAGTGCTCCTTCAACATTATTACCTTTTAATTCTTCACCAGTTTCTGGTTTGACTATAATTGGCTGGACTCCAAAAAATGGAAGAGTCGCGGAGCCTGGTTTCGTCGGTGTGACTCCAGGAATCGGAGTAATCAGCACTCCCCCAGTTTCTGTTTGCCACCAAGTGTCTACGATATCACAGCGACCATCACCAACCACGTCATGATACCATTTCCAAATTTCTGGATTGATGGGCTCTCCCACTGTGCCGAGAATTCGAATGGACGAGAGATCATATTTTTTTACATTCTCATCACCAAACTGAGCAAGTGTTCTCAAAGCTGTCGGTGCGGTATAAAAAATATTCACTTTTAAATCTTTAACTATTTGCCAGTAGCGGCCAGCATCAGGATAAGTTGGAATGGATTCAAACAACACCGATGTTCCACCGTTGGCAAGTGGACCATAAACAACATACGAGTGACCAGTTACCCAGCCGATATCTGCAGTACAAAAATAAACATCCTCATCGTGATAATCAAAGACGTATTTATGAGTATAAGCGGCGTACGTTAAGTAGCCTCCCGTAGTGTGTACAACACCTTTAGGCTGACCGGTAGAACCAGAAGTATAAAGAATAAAAAGAGGATCTTCAGAATCCATCACTGCACAGGGGGCCACTGGACGATATTTTTTTATTTCGTCTTCATAAACCAAATCACGACCAGCAACCATGGGAACTTTGGTAAAAGTTCTATGAACAACTAAAACTTTTTGCACACACTCCACCCCCTTAAGTGCTTCATCAGTGATGGCCTTAAGTGGAATGGATTTTCCTGCACGCAGTCCTTCATTGGCAGTAATGACAAGTTTACATTCAGCATCTAGGACTCGGCCCTTCAGAGCGTCTGAGCTAAACCCACCGAAGACCACCGAATGTATGGCGCCGATACGAGCGCAGGCCAAAACGGAATAAACTAATTCAGGAATCATCGGTAGATAAATACAAACTCGATCACCCTTTTTTACACCTTGAGCTTCCAGAAGATTCGTCAGACGACAAACGTGTTCGTAAACTTCCAGATAGGTTATATGTTGATACTCACCAGGCTCATCTTTGGCCCAAATGATGGCGTCTTTGGTAGCGTGTTTAGCGAGGTGGCGATCCAGACAATTGTAGGAAGCGTTGATTTTGCCTTGGGAAAACCAAGAGTAATTCACGCGACTAAAGTCTCCTTGCGTGGCCTTGAGAGGAAAGGAAAACCAGTCCATATTCTTTGCCGCTTCAAGCCAAAAGCCTTCCGGATCTCGGACTGAGCGCTTGTAGAGCTCCTGATAGGATTCAATCCCCTTAAAGTAGGATTTTGCTTCAATGCTTTTCTTGACCGGCACACTTGCAATTTTTGTCATAAATGATTCCTTTGTGCTCTAATTCTTGCACAAAGCTTCCTTCATTTAAAGCGACGCCTGTGCTAAATTATTCGGAATGCAATATTTTAATATTCAAGTGGCTTCACAACTCTCGGGCGTCGCCTCGGCCACCATCAGGGCCTGGGAAAAGCGCTATAATGCAGTGATCCCAGATCGCGCAGAAAATAAACATCGTCTTTACTCTGAAACTGACATTGAAAAACTTGCCGTACTATTTCGATTAACTGAGCTTGGTCAAAGTATTGGAAAAATTGCACATCTGGGTCTAGAAGAACTGAAAGAAGTCTATGCTCGCCTAATGCATAAGCCTTATGAAGATAAGCATGTCCTGAGTCCCAACCACGATAAAATCGATACTGAAAAGATGCTGAATAGTTTTTTCTTGGCCTTATCGGCATACAAACTAGACATCATTTCGCATGAGCTTGAAAAGGCAAAGAGCCTCTTAAGTCCCAGAGAACTATGCCTTAATATTTTGATTCCCCTCTTTCAAGAAATTGGAAATAAAGTTTATAGAAATGAATTGTCGATGGCCCAAGAACACACAGTGAGTGCTTTGGTGAGATTTTACCTAGGGCAAATGATTGGGCAGCATTATCAAAAAGCACTTCTTCGTGATGAATTGATTTTGATTACCACTCCAGAAGGTGAGATGCATGAAGTAGGAATTCTTGGGGCGGCGCTTTTGTGTGTCAATTATGGAATTAAAATTATCTATTTAGGTGCAAACTTACCGGCGGAATCATTGGCCGAAGCGGCCAATGCCCTGAATGCCAAAGCGATTATTTTGGGAGCCACGAGAGATGATCTGACTTTTGAATTATCACTTGATGAGTACTTAAAGAAATTGAAACTCAACCTTACTTGTAATCCTAGCTTGCTTATTGGTGGAAATATAAAGCATCATGTGCGCACAGAACTGGAGAAGAAAAAGATAAAATTCTTCCCCACTCTGAATGCACTCGACGAATATCTGTCTAAATTTTAATTACACTGATAAGCAGTGGCATGAACCGCGCGTTTATTTCCGTTGGGAACTTCTTGATTCACGATAATTCCAGTCGCATTTAATTCAGCTGCCTGATTAAGCGCATGATTGGTGGCAAGTTCGGTACTTCCATTTTCATCAATCCCTACAACCTTCCCGACCACATTACAGCTCGCTGGTTTATTTGAGTAAACTTCAAGGCTTTTGGCCTTTTCAGTCAGAACTCCTGGATGACTTGAACATGCAACACCTAGAACCAATAAGATAATCATCTTCATTTCCACACTCCTTCAAAATTTGTTCTATAATAATAGCTACACCAAAGGGTTTGGGCCATGAAAGCGTTTATCTTGACTGTTTTACTAGCCTGTTCTTGCACCAAAAAATCTCCTCTCAGCAAGGACGCCATGGGCCTGCGCCTGAGTGATGTGCAAATGGAACTGGGTCACCTCAATGAAATTGACTGGCTCGTGGGTAAAAAGAAAGAGGCTAAGGTCTCCCAAAGTTTGGTCTTTGTAGTAGATATGCCCAAAGTAGATGAAGATGACCTCGCCCACTTAAACAAACTCAAAAGCATTGATTCCTGGATCTTGCGACTGATTGTTCAAAGAGGATCAGAGCGCCAGGATTTAGGCTCACTTTATACGCTGTTTAAGGCCAAAAAAATGACCCGTGGCCAAGGCGGTGGTGCTCCCACAAGTGTGACGATAAAAGTTTATTATGCGGCCGCGTATCCGTCTGAGAGATTCAGATTTTTTCACTGCCCGGCATTTGATCACGATAAACGAATAGATAAGATGAAAATTTCAGGCGAGCCAAAAAGCTTTGAACTAGTTGTAGAACAAGCATCTCCCTACCCAGAGAAAAGCCATCTGGTGGAGTTATCTCCCAGTTCATTTAATGGTGGGAATTCTCTTATCGGGGAATATTTTGTAGAAATAGCCCCCTACGATTCAGAGAAAAAAATAATTCACTCCACGTTCAAACGAATCCCGATGTACGTGGAAGTGATTTCAGAAGAGAAAATCTCCGTACCAAGTTGTGCCGGAGTTCATGAAGAAAATAGTTATTGAAAAGTTCCCGTCACATCATTCACACCAATTGGTGCTGGCCTTGATTCTTCGACACTGGCAGGGGCACGAGTTTTTTCTTCGACGAAATCAAATGATCCAAAAGCTGCAGCGGCGACACTGTCTTGACCAACTGGAACTGACTTTTCTTCCACATCAAAAGTTCCGGTCACTTTATTAAAATCAATAGCGAAAGCAGAAGATGAAAGAGTGAGAGCAAGAAGAAGTAGATATTTCAAGGTAAACCTCCCTGGTTATATGAACCAGATCGGCTTACCCTGAAGTTTTTTTAACTAATAATTAAACTGGGCCTGTAATCTTAACAGTTGTCCGTT
The DNA here is from genome assembly GCA_947448095.1 of Bacteriovoracaceae bacterium. Classification (GTDB taxonomy): domain Bacteria; phylum Bdellovibrionota; class Bacteriovoracia; order Bacteriovoracales; family Bacteriovoracaceae; genus Peredibacter. The sequence goes on from CANFNN010000012.1 coordinate 17,564, forward strand.
TTGCTTTGAGTTCTGCGATGAAGTCGCAGACTCAACAATACGATTTGAAACGGCGTAAGCTGCAGTAATTTCTAAGGCAGGATTTGGCTGCCACTCAGTTCCAAATTCCCACTCGCGGGTTTGCATACGGTTACCGTTATCAATTTTGCGTCCACCATCATATTCCTGGTAACGAATGTAGGGGAAGTAGCGATCATCTTTATAGTTAGTCTGGTAGTTAACCATGACGTAACCGCCGCTTAAATTTCCTTGGGCAACTTTCTTCGTTGCTTTATTATACTCAGGGCCTTGACCAATGTTGTACTCAGCTTGAAAACCAATCGGCTGCGGGTAAACAATTAATGAAGCGCCTGAACGTTGGTCATAATAATCTTTCGCAGCAGTTGCAACGACTCCAGTTCCGGCAGTAGATCCTGCTGTTCTAAATTTCCCTTCATAAGCTTGAAGAGAAGCTTCGATAAACTGACCACTGGCCAACTTAAACGGATACGTAACACGAACGGCGCGGTGAAGATCATTATTCTCTTCGCCTTTATTGAGGGATTGACCGTTATAAGCACCGATCGAAATCATCCCGTAATCGCCTGAGCCTTTCAGGTTATTTGAGGTCAATTCTTTAAAACGCTTTCTGATTTCTGTAGGAGCGTACATTAAAAATACACCTGTATCTCGCTCGTTGGGAGCCGCGGTGTTCATGGCATCGGTACGGTCCATAGGACCACGGTTACCACTGGATTGAAGGTTATCAAAACCAAAGATAACTTTAGAAATACCTGTTCTTACTCTCCACTCTTTATTTTCAGTGAGAGCGTAATCAAAATAGGCGTCACGAATTTGCAAAAAGTTTTGCGGCATGCTCCCAACACCAGTATCTTGAGAATAATCCATTTGAATGTAGATGAACGTACGATCAGAAACGTCCCCGAAGAGATTTAAGCGTGCACGACGAAAAAAGAACCCTTTATTGTTCCCCATCGACTTATCGTTCGTTGGGTGAGTCAGGTTACTATTTGTTTCAAATAATCTGTTGTAGCGAAAGTGAGCGTAACCTCTGAATTGAATTTTTTCATACCATTTCGAGCCAAGTGTTTCTGTCACGACTTTTTGGATATCGGCTATCGATGTCCCCTTCTCCTGAGCATAAGCACTACTTACTAATAAAAGTAGTAACAAACAAAAAGCTTTCATAGTTCTCCCCTGATGCATTAAATCTTGATGACTGTTTCTATACTTTTCAGACGATTTTGTTTGTTAGGAGTGTGTTAGGAACGTTAAAATCAGTTTAAGATAGATCCAAAAAAGAGGTTTCATGCCATTCGAATTAAAGATGTTAGCACTAATGACTGTTTTATTTCTTATTGCATGGCTTCCTTCGAGCATTGCCAAGTGGCAATCCTTTGGCGGTAGATGGCTCGCCTCCAACCGAAACCCGCTAGCGGGTAAAGAGCTACCTCCTTGGGGTGCGAGAGCAGAGCGCGCTCATTCTAATCTCAAGGATAACTTCCCAGGCTTTATTGTTGCGATCCTTATCCTCGGCTGGGGAAGCAAATTTGACTCTTATACAAGTTGGGCCGCAGGATTATACGTCATGGGACGAATCATTCATTTTGTAGCCTATACAGCTGGTAACGTACTCGTGAGAGCATTAAGTTATTTTCTCGCCTTGGGTGCAAATATTTACCTTCTCTTACAAGTCTTTTGATTTTTTTAGAAAATCTTAAGCTTCTCATTTAAAGATTTTATGGCACACCATAAATAGTTCGAATCTAAACACTTAGGAAATTAAAATGAAAATGATTACACTTCTCTCTTTGTCTCTCCTATTCTCTCAATTAAGTTTCGCCAAGATCACGAAGACCAAAGATCTTTACTATATCACCACCAATAAAGGTGAAATCCCCCTGATCTCTGTAAACACCATGATTCAAGAGAAATCTATTTCAAAGATTTCATTATTTGGAAGTGCGAATCTTATTTCTTTTGCCACTAAAGACGGAGCGCCAAAACTTTATTCAGTCGATGAAAAGGGTTTCACTTACGCGATAGAGCCATTTTCAACTTATACTGTTAAATCTGTAGGAGAGGACGGGAAATTTCAATTTAAAGAAGTTCCAGGCCGTAAATACACTGTGGATGCGAAGGGATTCTTCTTCTACTAAGCTCAATCCTGTTGACTGAATATTTCAGTTTCTTTCATAAGCTTTAAATATTTCACATAATGGGAGGAGTTCTTAGAAACTCCTTCCATCTTTTGATAAATACTCTCTACACTAACCTTACCCGAACGGTGTTCGACGATTAAAAAATCGACCAGGTAATGACAAAAAGAAAAAAGAGCACCTAGTGCTGAGACTCTATTCATGTGAATTCCATGTGGAATCCCAAATGCTTCCCCTATTTCATGCTGCTCTAGAATAATTCGTCCGATGTCTGATGGAAGTGAGGGGATTTTATTAATGAGTTCGGCAGCCTTTTTTGGGTGAGACAAAAAATCCTCATCAAAGATTTTTTCATGTAAAAGCTCGCCCTCGTTTGAAGTATCTTCTTTTAAAAAAACATCATGCATAAGACTACTAATAACTAGTTTGGCATTGGGTCCATCTGACACCCAGTTTAGTTTAGTGGCCATGATGACAGTCACCGCTGCCAAAAGAAATGAGTGCGTACCAAGATACGAATCATTTAGTCTTAGGATTTTGTTCATTAATACAGAAAGGTTTTTGTCTTTCATGTACATCTCAACGGTTTCGTTAATCTTTTCTTCCACAAACGGGATAAAAGACTCAGTTAGGCCATATTCCTTAAAGGTAGAAATCAATATCCCGTGAATTTTCAATTTTATATCAACAGGAGCGAGTTCTGATCTTTTTGAAATTGCATTAATTGTTTTTTCAATTCCCTCAAAGACTTTATTCATTTCGAGATCAAAAAAATATAGCGTAGGCACTTCTTTTTGAGAGTATTTCGCAAAATCAACTTCATCAAAAACTTGATCTTGATGAAATACTTTTACATATTTCCCATCATTCAGTTTTATAAAAACTTCCGATGGCATGATCGAGAGTCTCATTAGAAAATTAATAGAAACGGGGATGTAAGATTGAGTATCGATTTCATTGGTCTGGGGAATTTCAGATTTAATTTTATCAATTAAAATCTTTAAACCTTTGAGAAGATGCGGCTTCTGTAAATAGCCGTAAAGGGAGGACAGGTCACTAAATTCCGGATACTGATCTGGTCTATCGGAACTGCATAAAACATATCTGCAGGGATTTTTTGATTCGAGAATAAACTGATAAACAGCTCCGCCATTTTTGATGGGCATATTATAATCACAAATGACTAGATCGATTTGCTCATTTTCGAGTATCTTGATGGCATCATCTCCATTCAGGGCGAAGGAAATTTCACAAGGAAGCATGCCTTTAAGGCAAAGGGAGAGCATATCCCTAAGGTCCTCTTCATCGTCTACGATCAGAATTGTTAGCAATCGATTCGATTGAGTCGCCATGGTCGGTACCTATTGGATATAATCTATCGCTAAGATTTTATCACAAAGTAGGTATTAAAAACTTAATTGCTGTATTGGCCGGCAAAAAACCATGAATTTTCTGTAAGAACGTACTCTTACAAGGAATATTTTAAGAAGGACTTAATGTTTGCCCCTAACGACCATCCTCTCTCCTTCTAATTTGCAGGAGAGAGGAAAAAAAGAAACGTTATTTATTTTTTTTTCTGTTATGAGAAAACAAGTAAACAGACGGAAATAAGATTAAGGTCAGTACCGTCGAGAAAAGTATCCCTCCGATAACAACCGTGGCAAGTGGCCTTTGCACTTCAGAACCTAAACCAGTATTCAAGGCCATGGGAATAAATCCAATTGAGGCCACGAGTGCCGTCATGACCACGGGACGAAGTCGACTCAAAGTTCCTTCAATGACGATTTCTCTTAAGCTTTTTCCATTCTTCAATTCCTTGAGCTGATTAAAAACAGTCAAAAGAACAATACCGTTTAAAAGTGCTATCCCGATCAGGGCAATAAACCCAACCGCCGCTGATAGGCTTAAATGAATGTCTCTAAAAAACAGAGCGAACACACCACCAAAGCCTGCAAAAGGAACACACAGGAAAATAATGAAGGCATCATTAAATGAGGCAAACTCCCTCCAAAGAATAAAAATGATTAGCGCAAGAGTCAGAGGAATAATGATCAAGAGACGCTTCTTCGCTCGTTCTAAATTATTGAACTGTCCGCCCAAGTGGAGTTGGTGATCAGAATTAACGGGATTTGCAGAGATCACTTTCTGTACATCATCCACAAAACTCATTGTATCTCGGTTCGCAATATTGAGTGACAATGCAGCATATCGTTGCCCCCAGGTGCGAGCAATTGTTGTGACCTGTTGATTGATCGTAATAAAGGCAATTTTATCCAAAGAAACGTAACCGCCATCTGGCAAGGCCACAGGAAGTTTTTTAATTTCATCCAGATTATCTCGAATTTCTTCCGATAAATGCATCATGATCGCAAATTTTCGTGTCCCTTGAACCCATTGGCCAACCCGCACTCCTTGCATAAAACTCACGATCGTTTGGTTAAAATCACTCAGAGAGATATTGAGTTTTGAGAGTTCAACAAAATTAGGTTTGATATCAATCACGCGACTTTTTCTAAGAGCAGTCAAGGGATCCATCTCGGCTCCTTCGAGCCCGTCAATTTTCTGCACTTTCGCAGTAAAATCATCTATGACTTCAACCATGTAAGATAAATCTGGACCAATAATTTTAAGTGAGACATCCGCGCGTGAGCCTTCAAGCATTTCGTTAAAACGCATTTCAATGGGCTGCGTGGAACTAATCTCCTGCTTAAAGCCAAGGGAAATAATATCAGCTTTGATTTTTTGAAAGATCTCCTCTTTGGTTTTAAATTTCCATTGGTCACGATCTTTCTTAAGAATGATAAATGTATCAGCTAAATGAACACCCATAGGATCCGTGGCTGATTCAGGAGTTCCTAAACGAGAGAAAATGAATTCTACCTCAGGAATTTGGGCAATTTTCTTTTCTACTGCCATCTGCTATTTAAGAGCTTCATCGAGCGAGATTTTAGAATCCCGCGTGATGTTGACAACCAGATCCCCTTCATCAAGCTGAGGAATAAAATCACTTCCCAGTTTTAAAAAGACAAAGAGACTTAAGATGGCAAGAATCACGCCAGTTGAAATAAGA
>CANFNN010000013.1 GCA_947448095.1 Bacteriovoracaceae bacterium
AAATCAACCAAGATTACAAAGTATTTAGATATGCCGGTTCAGCATTTTGCTGACGGAGTCCTGAAGCGGATGAATCGCCGTGTGACCGAAGAAGTTATCCATGAAAAAATCAAAACACTTCGTTCAAAAATTCCAGGTATCGTTTTAAGAACTTCCATTATCGTAGGATTTCCTGGCGAGACTGAAGAAGACTTTCAAGCACTTTTACGTGGCGTAAAAGAAGCTCGTTTCAATCACCTTGGCGTATTTAAATATTCAGACGAAGAGGGCACTCCGGCCGTTCGTTTGAAAAATAAAGTTCCGCAAGAAGTGATTGATGAGAGATTTGAACTTCTTTATGAAGCCCAAAAAGAAATTGCTCGCGAATTGAATCAGGCCTACTTGGGCAAAGTCATTGATGTATTGATTGAGGGTGCTCATGAGGAAACTGATTTGTTGCTTCAAGGACGTCACGCTGGTCAGGCCCCAGATATCGACGGGAAAGTGATCATTAACGATGGTATGGCCAAAGCAGGGGACATTGTTAAAGTGGAAATCACTGATGTGCTAGATTATGATTTGGTTGGAAGAATCGTCTAAGTTTGCGGGCTATTGATCTTTTAAAATAGCTTTGCGCGCGTTTAATTGAGTTTCAAGATCTTTAATATCGTCTTGAAGCTTAGGATGTTTGGTTTCGTGCAATTTGTAATGAAGAAGACCATAGGCCTGTTTGTCTTTTAAATCTTTAGTCAGAAGTTTCGTTTCCATTTGCGCTAGTCCAAGCTCAACTTCACGAATTTGGGCCGAGATCTCTTTGAAGCGAAGATCCATCTGATGATGTAAGTCGTTAATTAACGCCGCAGTTTGTGTCACCACTGCATGAACAATTACTTCATCTTCCAATTTTTTCTTTTTTCCAAACAATAGACTAAGCATGACTTGAACCTCTTCATTTGATTGTAGACCATAAAGGCAATTGGCCCAATCGGGGCAAGAATCTCCTCGTAGATCGCACGATTAAATCGGCTAAGATTAATTGTATATTTAAGGAGTTACCGTGAATAAATGGATCGTAATAGTCGGGATTTTCTTTAGTCTTTCAGTCATGGCACAGGAAGCGAAGCTTGAGTCAGCGTGGAAGACCAAAGGCCGAGATCTGGTGACTTCCATTGCAGGAGCGACTTGGGGAGAAAAACTCTTTGGGCCAATCCCACAGGCTCCTGTTGTTCAGGCCAAATTACCTGCCATACCTGCTCAGGCCAAGAAGGTCACCGATATAGAAAACTATACGAAACTCAAAAAAGACCCAACCGAATATGACCGCTTACCCAATGAGCGCAAACGTCAGTTTGATTATAAGTTTCTGCAAGAACTTTTCCAGGTTACTCGTAAGACAGAAGCCAAAGATGAAGATCTCTCTAACTGGCTCAATACCCTCGATCAAGGTGGCTCTAGAGAAGGAATTTATCAGGCGTTGGTTTTAGATGAAGTTTATGCGGCTTTGGAAAACATGGAAGACAAGCCCTCAAATCGTTTGCTTGATTTTAGTTTGAAATTTAGTCAGCGCTTTATTAATCAAACTTTTAAAAAAGAGTCCCTCAATCAGTTAAACCTTTATTCGCTCAAGCGAATCTTAACTGAAAAAGGCTTAGATTTAATGGAGCACTATGAAGTGCATAATTTAAATGACCTTTATCAGTGGTATGCCGTTTTTTCTTCAGAGCTTGCCACAGAATATGCACCACTTTTAAAAACCAAAATCAGACAAGATCCACGTTTTGAGTATCATCTGGAATGGGCGAAGAGTATGCCAGTCCAGCACATTAAGTCGGAGTTTATTATTAAACTTCACTCGGTGATGAACGGGCTGCAGTTATTAGAATAAATATCAGTTAAAAAATGGATTCTCAATCTCACACAATGAATACAGCAAACGCTCGACACCCAAAGCTATACCTGCCGAGGGCGGAAGACCTTTTTCTAAAGCATGATAGAAATTAGCAGGTGTTGGAAGCTGGTAGTGATAAAGTTTATTTTTTAAAAAGCTTTGCTCTTCAAAACGTTTTTTTTGCTCAACTGGATCCGTTAATTCATTGAAGCAGTTACAAAGCTCAACGCCATTAATATAAACTTCAAATCTTTCACACACTCTGGGATCAGTTGATTTGAGTGTTGAAAGAGCACTCAAGGGAGCGGGGAATTCATAAATAAGCAGCAGCGGAATATTAGCGATTTTAGGTTCAATTTTATTTAAGTAAAGCAGGAAGAAATAATCATCCCACTCACATTCTGAAACGGGGACTGGGACATCTGGATAATTTTTGAGTAACTTTTTAATCGAGAGAACATCCAGATAGTTCAGGATATCAATATTTAAAATCTCAGAAAAAAGCTGCTGCATGGTTTTTTTGACAAACTTTTGATTCTTCATCTCTTTTCGTATCGGCAGATTACTTTTAAGACAACTCTGAATAAGTTCTTCTACGTCACTCATGATTTTTTCATAACGAGCATGTTTTCGATACCACTCAAGCATGATGAATTGATTGCGATGAATAGGTGAATTAGGCTCGTCACGAAAACAATAGGAGAGTGAAAAAACATTCTCAATTTTTTCTTCGGGACTTGCCAAAAGTTGTTTCAGGCAAAATTCAGGAGAAGTGTGAAGATATTGTGGAACAAGTTTGTTTTTTATCACTGAGTAGAGCTGAAAGGGGTGAATATGCACTTCCATGCCAGGATTTTCTACCGCCGGAGGAGTCATAACGTCCAAAAAACCTTGTTGGCTAAAGAAGTTTCTAATAAGCTGAATCAGCTCAAACTGGTAACGTAAACGCATGGATTTTCACCGTATAAAAAATGTCCTTTCTCAGCATACTCTGATGGATTCCGAGTGGAAAGGAGCCGTGCTTTTTTTATGTAATGAAGAGCATGTTTTTTTGATCAAAAGATCTGAGTCGATGCCCACTCACGGTGGTCAGATAGCCTTTGTCGGAGGCCATAAAAATCAATCAGAAATTGATCCCTGGGAAGTCGCCCAAAGAGAATTTGAAGAAGAGACTGGGCACGGTCGTCATTGTCTCGGTTATCTAGGCTGTCTTCCAGTGGTCATGACAGCGAGGCTTCAGCCGATTATTCCCGTGATGGCCAAACTCTTGATGCCCACTGAGCAGTTCTTAAATGAAGTAAAAAGTAACGGCGAGTGGGATGATATCCTGGCCTATCCATGGAGAGAACTTCAAAGAGAAGAGAGCTGGGAGTACGCTTGGCGCCATGGTCATGAAAAAAGTGCTGTTATGTTTCATCCCATTCAATCTGGCTCGTATTTACCCATGGAGCAAAATCTCAAGCCGCATTTGCTCTGGGGCGCCACCGCCCAGATGATTTGGAATTTCTTGAGGCTTTACTTTAATAAGCCATCTGGTTCATAATTCGAACCACTTTAGAGGGATAAATATATGGAAAACTTGCTCATTATTGGTGGATTACTTCTTCTGGCCATCATCGTTTTTTTCGTCTTCAAGAAAAAAGCCAAGTTACCAAAACCAGTCATTGAACAAAAAGAAATTACTCCGGTTAAACCGTTACCTGAAGTTGTGCTACCAACTAAGGTGTCGTGGAAAGATCGACTAAGTCTGGGGCTCGAGAAATCTCGCTTTGAAGTATGGGGAAAAATTGGTCAACTTTTTTCTAGCGGAACTCCTTCGCTGGATGAGATTGAAGAAATTCTTTATACCGCTGATATTCCTACAGGTCTGGTTCAGGAGCTTCTTGCTAAGCTTGAAAAAGAAGGCAAAGGAAAAGCAGCTGATGAAATCCAGAAACTTGTCTACGGCTTCATGAAAGATAAGATGGCACCAATTCAGCACAACATTCACCAAGATGTTTTTACGTTTGATAGTTCATTAAAGAAAACTCGTGTGTTCATGATTGTCGGAGTGAATGGTGCCGGTAAAACCACTACCATTGGCAAACTTGCAACTAAGCTGAAATCTCAAGGTGCAAAAGTCATTGTTGGCGCCTGTGATACCTTTCGGGCCGCAGCCGTGGATCAACTTCAAGTTTGGTGTGACCGCGCCGGCGTTGATATGGTTCGGGCCAAAGATGGGGCCGACCCAAGTGGCGTGGCTTATGACACAGTCGCTAAGGCATTTAGTGAAGGCTATGATTATTGTTTAATTGATACGGCCGGAAGACTCCATACGAATCAGAATTTGATGGATGAGCTGACAAAAACAAAAAGGGTCATGAGCAAGATTAACGCTGAAGCTCCGCAGGAAGTACTCCTCGTTTTAGATGCGATCACGGGTCAAAATGCTTTGAAGCAGGCCCAAGAATTTAACAAGGCACTTCAACTTACTGGAATCATATTCACGAAATGTGACGGATCTGCCAAAGCGGGAAGTGCGGTAGGCATTGTCGATCACCTAAAAGTACCGATTACTTATATTGGAGTTGGCGAGTCAGTCGATGATTTACAGCTCTTTGATCTGGAACTTTACCTCAAAACTTTAGTTGGCCTAGACGTAGTATAAGTTCCTGAAATGACAAAGTTCTCCTGTGCGAGTTCGTTGACTTTTGTGGGCATGTCACCTACCTTATTCTAATGACCCAAATGAGTCAGGACATAGAGTACAATGTATTAGGTTGTAAGGTTCGGGTACGCCCGGATCAAAACGAAAGTGACAATGCTAAAGCAGTGGTGGATTTGATTAATGCTGAAATTCAGCAGCTCAAAATCAGTCGACCCCAGCTTCGAGATACAGACGTTGCAGTTTTAATTGCTTTAAAAGTGGCCAAAGAAAAAATGCAACTTGAGGATGAGTATAAAAATAACATCCTCAAACTGGAAGAATCTCTCGAAACGGCTTTGCAAGCATTGAATGTTGAAACGAATTAAGTGTGGGAAAAGATATTCTTCGAAGTGAAATGCTTAGAAGTTTAAACACTCTCTCTCAAGATGAGATTCAAGTCTTAAGTTTTTCCGTTACCAACCAGATCATTAAATTCCTCAAAATGTTTCCTGAACTCACTTCGCAAGTTGGCGCAGGTTTTTTGCCTCTCAAGGCAGAAATCGCTCCGGTTTATCAGGAGCTCTTGCACTCAGCTCCTGTGACTTTGGCCTATCCGATTTCTAAGGATAAGCTCATGAGTTTTGCGATCCCGGTGGGAATGCCCCGCGGGGGAATTTGGCTGGAGAAGCCTTATCATGAGGTCGCACCGGATTGGTTTTTTGTTCCGGGCGTCGCTTTTGGATGGGATGGAAAAAGATTAGGCAGGGGAAAAGGTTTTTATGACCGCTACCTTGAACAATCAAAGGCAATCAAGATTGGAATTGCCTGGAGTGGACAAGTAATTGAAACAATTCCTGTGGAAAGTCACGACTGCCACATGGACTTTATAATAACGGAAAAATTTTGCTGGGACGTTAAACAGCAAGTTAAGTTTTAAGGGGATAACGAATGAATCCAATGATGATGGCAGTAATTGGTGTAGTAGTGGGAGCAGTAATTGCTTTCGTTGCTCTGAACATCAAAAACACCGCCGCTCAAAAAACAAATGAGAATGGTGCTTTAGACATTTTGAAAAAAGCTCAAGCTGAAGCTGAAGAAGTTCGTAAAAAAGCACAGAATGATGCCAAGAACATTGTGCGTGAAGAACGTAACCAGATTGATCACGAGCTAGAAAAAAAGAAAAAACACTTAACTGATTTTGAAAGAGGACTGACTAAAAAAGAAGTCGCTTTAGAGCAAAAAACTGAACAGACGCAAAAAGATGCGGACAGAGTGAAGGCCAAAGAAACAGAGATTGATACTCGTGTTGTGAAGCTTGATGCTGAAATTAAAAAGAACGTTGAAATCCAAGACGAGCTTGCCAATAAACTCACGCAGGTTGCTGGTCTTACAAAAGATCAGGCCAAGGCTGAATTGATTGCTACTGTTGAAGAAGAAGCCAAAGTTGATGCGGCTAAAAAAGTGAAGCGTATTGAAGAAGAGGCCAACGAAGAAGCTGAAAAACGCGCTAAGAGAATTGTCGGAATTGCGATTCAGCGTTTTGCTGGAGAGTACGTTGCTGAACAAACGATTTCATCGGTAGAAATTGCTGATGATGGTGTGAAAGGCCGATTGATTGGACGTGAAGGACGTAACATTCGTGCTTTTGAGCAAATTTGCGGCGTGGATTTAATTATCGATGATACTCCTGGAATCGTAACGATTTCTTCATTCAACGTTGTTCGTAAAGAAATCTCACGTATGACGATTGAGCGATTGATTGCTGATGGACGAATTCATCCAGCTAAAATCGAAGAATTTTATGAAAAATGTAAGCACGAGTTTGAATCTCGCTTGCGTGAACTTGGTGAAAAAGCCCAGATGGAAATCGGTGTTCACGGTATGCACCCAGAAATTTTAAAACTCATTGGTGCTCTTAACTGGCGTACTTCTTATACTCAAAACCAATATCAGCATGCTTTAGAAACATCATTTCTTGCTGGTAACATGGCAGCTGAGTTAGGTCTTAACGTGAAACAGGCCCGTCGTGCTGGTTTGATTCACGACATTGGTAAGGTTCTGGATGCTTCGGCCGAAGGCTCTCACGCCGTGATTGGTGCAGACTTTGCCAAGAAATACGGAGAGTCTCCAGATATCGTTCATGCGATTCGTGCTCACCATGATGATGAAAAACCTGAATCAATCCTTGCCCATTTAGTGGCCGCTGGGGATGCACTTTCAGGCGCTCGTCCGGGTGCTCGTAAGGCGCTAAAAGAGTCTTATGTTTCTCGTCTAACGGATATTGAAAAAATTGTTAACAGCTTTGAAGGTGTGCATAGATCTTATGCTATTTCTGCTGGTCGTGAAGTTCGCGTACTGGTTGAAAATGAAAAAGTATCTGATGAACAAACCATCATGCTTTCACGAGATATTGCCCGCAAAATTGAGCAGGAAATGTCTTATCCTGGAACGATTAAAGTTTCAGTGATTCGTGAAACACGTGCTGTAGGTATTGCTAAATAATTCAAACTCTGAGGAGGCATTATGGAAAAGTGTGCGCTTGTCACTGGTTCCTCCTCAGGTCTTGGTCTTGAAATATCAAAATTCTTAATTGACTCTGGCTACACCGTATTTGGTGGATCGCGCTCAGGCACTGAGCTTGAACATGAAAATTTCTACGATGTTGAGCTCGACATTACTTCTGAAGATTCAGTCGAAGAGTTTTTTGAAACCGTTCGAGAGTTCACCACAAAATTAGATTTGATTGTGAATAACGCTGGCATCTGTGAGATGAATTCTCTGTCTGATACTTCGCTTGAGCAGTTTGAAGCTCATCTCGCAACGAATACTATTGGCCCCTTCTTGTTGTTTAAAAGACTAGAGCCTTTCTTGATCAAAAATGAAACTCATATTGTTTCAATTCTGTCCACGGCCGCTAAGTTTGGTTACCCCAATGTGAGCGCCTATAACGCTTCCAAGTTTGGTCAGTTGGGCTTTCTTGAAAGCATTAAAAAAGAATGGAAAGAACACAAAGTTCGGTTCACTAATTTGTTACCAGGAGCGATTGATACGCCACTTTGGGACAAAATGGGATCTAAGTTTTCGCGCGAGAAAATGCTTAAAACTTCAGATTTTATGAGTGTTTTTGGATTTGTCATAAATGCGCCCTCTACCATTCAATTTCCTGAATTAACTTTCCTGCATAAAGACGGGTTTATTGAATGAGCGGATTTTTCATTTCAAAAAGAAAAACTTTTGAACTGGGAGTCCTGATTCTTTTGGATGGGGTCTTTTTTGTGCTTTGGGATAGTTGGGATTTCATTATCCTTTTTTCTCTCGGCTATATTTGGAACTGGGTTGCCTCCCAGGAGAAGAGTATTATCATTGAGAATTCTCGGCGCTACCGCTTCTCAACTCTTAAGACCGTTTTTAATTTACAGAATTTATTTTTAAGACCACTTAAAAAAATGCCAAAAATATTTCAATTTATCGCTCGAATTTTGCCGGCCGGATTGTTTTGGTCTGGGGTGATTGTGTTTAATGATAGTCCTATGCCTTGGTGGGCAGTTTTTCTGGGAAGTTTGGCAATCGAATCGATCATGCTTGAAACGAAGATTTTTGCTTCTAAAGAAGTGACTCCGTGAAGCTCATTCCAGTGGCGTTGGCACTCTTTTATGAGAAGCTCGAAGATGGCCTCAATGTTTGGGTACAAACAAGAACAGACGATGGGCCTTTTCATGGTTTGCTTGAGTTTCCAGGTGGCGGAATAGAGCCTGGGGAGACACCTCTGGCCGCTGTGGTGAGAGAGGTCGAAGAGGAAGTAGGAATTGTTATTCTTCCTCAGGACGGAAGGTTTATGGGGACTTATCGCAATGAGCATCCTGGTAAATCAGTGCTGCTTTATGTGTTTTTATTTCCTCGAATCGAAGCTCTCAAAGGAAAAGGAGAGTGGCTAAACATAAAAGCACCTCTGTTGAGTTCAAGCTTTAAAGGATTAATTCCGCATCCTAACCATAAAATCATCGACGATCTATTTTTAGCACTGCTATCTTGATAGCTATGACAAACAGTGTAACTCAAATCATCACCCATACATTTCTTCTCGCTCTGGCTTTTGGGACTCAGCTCCTTTCTCCCGTTGTGGCGAGCAGGCTTACAGGTGTCGGTTTTTATAAACTTGGTACGAGTATCGTTTTGGCATCGTTAGTTTTAGTGTTTGGAGTGGCCTACTTCATGCAACCGGGGCTGGATACTTTCAGCTTAATTGCGTTCGGTATTTTGGTTGTGACGAACATTATTACATTTGCTTTTCATAAAGATGAGAAAACCTGGTTGATGTGGTCTCTCTACATTATTCAAATTGTTACTTTTGTATTTTTAATTTTTCATACCTATTTGCCCAATCCTTTATGGATAATGTTTTTCTTTTTTTCTGCACTTCTTTTAGGAATTAGTAATTTTTCTATGATTTTGGGTCATTATTATTTAGTGGTCCCCAAACTTAGTGAAGAGCCATTGATTTATTGTCTCTATATTTTCTGGTCGGTCATGTTTTTGAAAATCATGGCTTCTCTTACCATTATCTTTACTACAGCGACGCCGTATTTGCAGGAAGGTACTTTTCTTGGGGATGGTTATACCTTTAACTGGCTTTTTATTTCGATGCGCTACTTGTGGGGCTATGCTGCGCCACTAATTTTGAGTTTTTTTACTTTCAAATTATGTAAACTCCGCTCCTTGCAGAGTGCAACTGGTGTGCTTTACATCGTGGAGTTTTTTGTTATTGTTGGGGAATTGATTTCCGTTTATTTAATGGCAAAACATGGTTTAGCTCTATGATGTCTGTTCAAATTACTTGTCCTCATTGTGGCTCTAGTATTGAAGTTCATCCTGATCAAAATGCGCACAAAGCGAAGTGTGAAGTTTGTCAGCATGAGATGGATGTCAAGTTCACTGCCGAGCATGAGCAAGGCATTCTGAAAGAGTGTCCGGTATGCTCTAGACAAGATTTCTATAAACAGAAAGATTTCAACCGTAAGATTGGGGTCGCCTTATTTGTTATTGCTGCGATTTTATCGATTTGGACCTACGGCCTAAGTTTGGTGGCACTTTACTTGGTGGATCTCTTTTTATTTCGAAAACTCGCTCTTGTGGCCAATTGTTACAAGTGCAAGACCAACTTTAGAAATCTCGCTAACATGTCGGAAATTCGTGATTATGACCACGAAATGAATGATCGCATCGTCTATTCGGATCATGATTTTAAGGGCAAACCGCTATCTCACTAATATGCTTAAGCACTTCTAAATGCTTTTCGTTTGGTTTTGGTCTTTTGACCTGGGATATGCTATAATTTGTCAGTGTTTTTAGTTGTTTAACAGGAGCCTTTTTTTATCGAACCCCCGGCCGAATCCACTCATTTAAACTTTTGTTTTATTTTTATTCCTTCATTTTATTTAACCACTAGGTATCTATGAGTCCTGATCAAGAAATATTGATCTTAATTGTTTCGTTATGTTTATCTGCTTTCTTCTCTGGTTCTGAAGCCGCTTTGTTGAGTCTGCCTCATGAAAAGGCCAAGCAGATTGCCGACGAGTCAGGATTGGATACTTGGGCCATGAAGCACTGGTTAAGTAAGCCTAATGATCTCCTCACGACCATTCTGGTAGGTAACAACTTTGTTAATATTTTAATTGCAGCACTTTCAACATCCATCGCTCAGCGGTTTTTACAAAATGATGCCCTGGCAGTCAGCGTGGGGATTACAACCGTAATCATTTTATTATTCGGTGAAATTGCTCCTAAGATGTTTGGTCGAGGCAAAGCCGAAAAAATTGCTCCCGTTTGTGTCGTACTGTTAATGGGCTTTTATTATGCCCTTTACCCAATTGTAAAAATCTTCATGCTGATCATTAAATTTGTTCTGGGTGAAAATGCCAATGTCAGAGGACGAGCCGTTACGATGGATGATTTAGAGATCATGGTTGAAATGGCCGAAGAAGAAAGAACCATTGATTCAAAACATATTGATCTGTTGAACTCTATTTTGGAGTTTCCATCAATCAAAGTGAAAGACATCATGGTTCCGCGAACAAGTATTGAAGCGATTAAAAAAGAAGCCAGCTTTGATGACATTATCAATATGGTCCGGGAAGTTGCCCATAGCCGCTATCCTGTTTACAGAGAATCTCTAGATGAAGTGCTGGGGTTTTTACACATTAAAGATCTTTCGTTTGTTACAGATGCTGAACGTAAGAATTTAGATGTCACGAAATACTTAAAGCCGCCATTCTTTGTTTATGAACACATGAAAATTCAGGCCGTATTTGATCACATGAATCGGAAAAAAGTGCATCTCGCACTAGTGAAAGATGAAAACGGAATTGTGGTAGGAATGCTAACTCTTGAAGACATTATGGAAGAGATCTTTGGAGAAATCCAAGATGAGCATGATGATGAAGAGGATGAAATCCCAGGAGTTAAAAGCGAAGAGGGTGTTTTAGTTCCCTCAACGATTTCTCTGAGAGATCTTTATAATGAATTTGATATCAAAATCCCGCTTAATGATAACTTCTCTACGTTAAACGGATTTCTGATGGAACAACTGGGAAACAGTTTTCCTAAGAAAGGTCACCTTGTGATTTGGGACGGATACTCTTTTGAACTTATTCGGGTCAAGAACTCTGAGATCATTGAAGTGAAAATCAAATCAGTCGATGGAGAATACCTGCGCGATGCTGATAGTACGAAAAAAGAAGATCACCACAAAGCCGTGGGTGCGAAGTAAATGTCCTCAAAAATTTACTCTGTTTGTGTCATCGGTGGGGGATCAGCAGGCACCATGGCCGCCCTTCGCACAATTCTCAATAACGACGAATGCTTGTTCTTTCCAGGCTCTCCCAAAGATAAAAAGAAATCCCGCGCTCTGTGGGTGAAAAAAATCGAAAATATGCCAGCGCATTTAAGTTATAAGCGTGGGATTGAAGAACCTAATGCTGAGACCATTAAGTGGATTCAGGAGTCTTCATTTAAGGCGAACTTTCATTTACAGAAAAACGTCGGGGTCTCAAGCATTCAGAAAAATGAACATGACATTTTTGAAATTATAGATTCTCAAGGGAAAACCTTCCTGGCCCATTTCGTGATTCTTTGCACGGGTGTGATGGATGTGCAGCCAAAAATCCAAGGAAGTATTGAAGCTGTTTTTGATTACGCCAATGCTCAGACAATTGATTACTGCCTGATTTGTGATGGGCACCATGTACTTGAGAAAAAAACGGTCGTGATTGGTCATGACAATAGTGCGGCCTGGGTCGCCATTATGCTGCTTGAGAGATACCAGTGTCCGGAAATGACGATTCTGACGAATGGACAGGAAGCGAACTTTCAAAAAGAGACTCAAAAATTAATCGACCTCTACAAGATTCGCGTACTGACTTCTCCCATTAAAGGCGTGCTTGGTGAGAACAAAGGTGCAACCCTAAAAGGGTTCGAGCTTGAGGACGCAAACATCGTTCAGGCAGAAATGAGTTTTGTGGCGATGGGGATGATTGTTTATAATGAACTGGCCAAACAGCTGGGAGCAGAGCTGGATGAGCGTGGGTTTGTTAAGGCAGCTGAGAATGGGCTGACTTCTGTTCAAGGCCTGTATGTAGCGGGGGATTTGAAGGCGAATACTCGCAAACAAGTTTACACGGCATGGGATCATGCAGTGTCGGCAGCAACAGCGATCAATTTAATTCTTAGAACCAGAAATCGTCAGAAGCTTTTGGATTAGCGATTTTCTTCAGCATCCTCGAAATAAACCCCAAGACCCATTTTGATTTTCTTTTTATACATAGGCTCAAGAATCTTTACGACCACACGGCGATTGATACGTGCATTGGCCTCAACTCGGTTGCCAAATTTATCCTTACTTTCAACTAGTTTGAAGGTGTCGCCTTTACCAATAGCGGTAATATTCTCTTTCACAAAACCAAAATATTCAAATCGCTCGGCCACTGAAGATGAGCGAGCAGCGGAAAGAGTCCAGGTATTTTTGAAGGGATTCTTTGAAGTTAAGTCATCAGCATAGCCTTCAATGAGAATTCGGTATTCGCTATTTTCAGTCTTAATAATATCAATCAATGAATCGAGTGTTTTAAGTGACTCTGGGGGAATGGAGTATTGTCCTTCATCAAAAAGGATACTGCCGGAGAAAATTACAATAAGATCAGAATCTTTAAGCGAGATTTTTGTTTTAGTTTTAAGTTCAGGATGCTTGGCGAGTTCTTCTTCGAGGTATTTAAGTCTTGCCTCAGATTTTAGGAATTTTTCTTTGTTAAAGTGCTTCGCAATTTCTCGCGTTTTTAAATAAAACTCTTCTTTTTTAGAAAAATCGGCAAATGAAACCATCAAGATGAAAAAGCAGGCAATAAGGGTCATCAAGTCAGCATAACTGACGAGCCAACCTTCGCCTTCATCCGGGGGACTTGCTAGAGGGTCAAATGCCATTAGACTTTAATCACTTTTTTCCAATCCAGTCTCTCGGAAGGATTTAAATATGAGTTGAGTTTTTCAATAATTAAAATAGGGTTCGCCTTGTCCATTAGAAGGTTAACTCCCTCAATGATAAGTTTATTTTTCATGAAGCCATCTTTCGTACTATCGATAAGGTTTTCAGACACGGGTAAAAAAAGCATGTTGGAGAGAACTGAACCATAGAGAGTTGTAATCAAACAAACACCCATGGCCGGACCCATTTTTTTCATGGCGTCTTCGCCTCCAAGGTTTCCTAGAAGAACGATCATCCCGATAGTGGTACCGATCATTCCGAAGGCCGGAGGGAATTTACCAACGGTTTTAATTTTGTTGGCCTCTTCCATATAATGGAAGGTTATGTTGTCGTTACGTTTTTCCATGATTGAGAGAATTTCATTTTTTTGAATAATTCCATCTTCGATAATACCACACGCTTCTTTAAGAAACGGATCAGTGATTCTTTTTTGAGCTTCATTAAGGGGTTCACCCTTTTTATAAGCTTCTGCAATAATCAGAACTTCTTTAATGGTGTCGGGCATGACATTTTTTTTCGCAAAAATCATTCGACGAATAAAAATTTTGATCAGTGTGACGAATCGGTTCAATTGAAAACATACGGCAGTGGCGCCGAAGGTTCCTCCGATAACAATAAAAATACTGGGAACATCGAAGAAGGCAATGAGGTTATCAGTTGACATTCTTAGTCCAATATAAAGGACCACAACTGAGATGATGAACCCAAAGACGGAATAAAAATTCATTAGCTTTCTCGCATTTTCAATAAGGTACCTCTATTATGCGCTATCAAAAAAAAAAGAAAAGATAGGGAACTTTTTACTAATTATGAAATTTTATCCTCCGACAAGTATGGCTGAGGGTATGCAATGTCCAAAAATGGCGCTTTAAAATTACAGGATATCGAGGTCACTTCAGAGAGCAATTCTTTGGAAATGGATCTATTGCAAAGAATTGCGCTGCAATTAGATTCATTGGGTGAGCTCAAAGGTTTTGAAGAAAAGCTCCAAGTTCTCTGGAAGCTAGATAAACTTGACCGATTAACTTATCTTGCTGAACTTCAGCGATTGGATAAACTTGGGGAGCTTGAAAACCTCCAAGAGATGGAAAACCTCTCTCAATTAGATAATCTTAAATACCTCACGGGCTTAAAAGAGTTAAAAAATCTAACCGGCCTGAATAAACTGGATAAGCTTCATCACTTGATGCGGCTTAAATCTCTTAATAAGCTCGAAGAACTGCAGGCACTGGATAATTTAAAAGAACTTGATAAGCTCTCACGGCTCAAAGATTTGGATAAGCTCTCACTTCTTAATAAGCTGGACGTACTTAAGAAAATTGAAAAATTGGACGTCCTTCATAAAGTAGAAGATCTGCGCCTTTTGATGCAGGATCATGCGGAAGATTTCCAAAAGCTCGACAATCTTAAGTATATTGAAAAACTGGATAGTCTCAAAAAACTTCAGGCGCTAGAAAGTCTAGATAACCTGCGGGCCTTGGATTCGCTAAGTGAGTTAGAAAAATTAAAAGAGTTAACCAAGTTAGATAAGTTGTCTCGTCTTAATGAGTTAAGTAATTTAGAACGGCTCGAAGCGCTTTCAGGCCTCGAAAAACTTCATAAGCTTGATGAGTTAAGACATTTAGAAAAACTCGATAAAATGCAGGACTTAAGCAAGTTAGATAACCTCAAGGATGCAAAAGTTCAGCGCGCTTTGATGGGTCTCGATAAATTGTCCTACTTTCAAGACAACACAAAGAAGTTTGTGCTGAAGATATTTACCTCAATTTTTTTAGATCTGTTTAAAGTCGTGATGATTGCATCATTGATGTTTTTTGTGTTCACAAAAAATATCTCGAGACAAACTTTTGACCGCATGATTCCGTACCTTGGATTTGGTGAAGCGGACCGAGTGAACCTTGCGCTTTCTATCCTGGCCAAAGATTTAAGCTCAGGGGATTTTGACGGGCACTATAAAAATCTTGAAAAGCGAGTGAAGCGCGAAGTGTCTTCAGTCTTTGATGCCAATTCGATGAAAAACCTCGAACATTACCGACTGCTTGAAAACCTGACGAGCTACAATTATCATCATGAAACTTATGATCTTTCTGCTTATGCTAAATTAGAATTAAATACTTGGGCAACCAAGACTCAGACTAAATTCAATGATTCTTATGCCTATGACATTGAACACTTGGCCGCAAAGCCTGAAATGGAAGATGAAATCAACCATTTTAGAACTGCCAGTATTTTTATGAAGCAGCAGAAGTATTTTGAATCTTTTGTTGAAATGAACCAAATAAAAAACAAATCAGCATTTGCGTCGCTTGGGCATGGTCTTAATTATGCTTTTTATATGGCATTTAGAACTAAGCCTGTGGATCTTAAACTTTACCTCGAGAAATAAACGTCATGACTATAGAAATGAATTCGCCCAGAGATCTCGAATACTTCATGGAGTTTAAGCTCAAGTATCCTGACGTCATGAAAGACTTCATTCGCCAGCAATTAAGTGCCTCTACTAAAGACTCCATTTCGACACTTGAATACCTGCGCACACTGATGACCTCGGAAGACATGGCGGCACTTATAAATTGTTTGAACGATCAAGACCGTTTGAAATGGAAATCCACAATCGGAACGGATAAGGCCATCATTGATCCGACTAGGCTCATGACCTATATTAAGGGTGAAATGATGAAGGCATTCATTGCCTCTAAACCCTTGGTAGACCCTGAGTTATTAGAACTGACACTAAAACTCAAAGTTCATGATGTGATTCGGTTTAGTGAAATGTACCCTGATGATGCGGGTGAATTGTTTAATCTTTTAAACCCCGTTTTTATTTCAAAAGTGTTAGATAAAATTGAAATGAACCAGGCCGAGAAATTTCTCCACGCTGCCCTGGAATCAGATCATGGGATTCAGAAGAAAAGTACCTTGCACGTGAATTTGAAGAAATATTTAAATATTTCTCTTAAAAATGGCATGGCGACAAAATTGATTAAAGTTCTCGAGGCGATTGAGCCGCAAAAAGAAAAAATGATCTATTCTCAAATGCTTAAGGTGACTTCAAGCGATGATCTGATTGATACGGCCTCAAAAAACTGTCCTTTAGAAGTGCTGTGGCTTTTGCCTAAAACAGCATTAAATGAAGTTTTACAGGCGTTCCCCTTACAGAAAAAAGCACGACTGTTTGTGAGTCTCGATAAAGAACTCAAAACAATTCTGGTTGAGGCATCTAGTTCTGAGGGGTCAAGTGCCAGACAGATGATCGATATGGAAATTAAACAGATTGAGGAAAACCCTCAAGAACTCCGCCGCTGCCAGGCCCAAACAGCTCTTCTAACTATTGAGTTTCTCAAATTCGTAAGACTGCATAGTCAATCAAACGAACAGGTTTTGTCAGATATTCGTCTTGCCTGTCACGTCTGGTTTACTCAAATCACTCAAAAAAGCTCAGGCCAAATAGCCGCTTGAAGAATATTTTTCCCTTCTAGGGGCAAATCTTTATCCGTCTTATACTCTATAGTGGAGATATAAGAATGGGTACAAACCGCAGTTTAAAAGATCGATTTGAAGGCCTTCAAAAGCAGGAGTCACCTGCTGTTAGTAAGCGTGAACCAAAAAACATCGATCTCAGTTCATCGGATAATTCCCGAATGCATGAAGCTGTGGCCAGTTGCCAAGAAGTCAAAGAATTCAATTGGAAGCGGGTTTACCGCCAACAGTTCCAAAGGCCCTCAATCGAGACTTCCTCAGAACCTGTGATTCAAGAGACTCAGTGGAAAATTCAGGCACTCAGTGAATCACCACTTTTAATATCCTTTCATTACACAGACTGTTTAGTAGCAACACTCAAAAAGCTTAATACCTACATGACAGGAAGACCTACGTTTTGGAGGCATTTGCTTTTGGGTGCAGGACAGGTTCATCTGAGATCGGAAAAAAATAAAGTTCAGATGTGGATTCGTTTCAGTGACCTCTCAAATGAAAATCAAAAAATACTAAAAGCTACGGTTGAAAATGAATTTATGGAAAATTCCAGGCAGTTAAAATCTTTTAGTATCCAAAAAGTAGAAGAATGGTTTGAGCTTGGGTTTGATATTAATGAAAAATTTGCAGAATCAAGAGATAAGGACGCATCAGTATGAAAACTTTTATCGGTCTACTTTTGGTGGGAACTCTTGGAACACTGTTTATTTTTAATAGTGCCTCGAAGCTAGAACCTCGCCAATCTTCGGCTCCGCGAGCTATCAAGTACGAACAAGTAAACCCAAGAGTACTGAGTCAAATTAAGGATTCTCTTCTTGCTGAAAAAAATCAAGGCCAGGCGGTAACAGCGGTTCAGACGACTCAGGTAGAAGGCAAGACGGCTTTTGCTGAAGGCATGGTTCAATTGTTTACATTTCTCAAGACCAATCAGGTCTTATACCGCTATGAAGTAAATAACTCTTTGAAGAACTATCTAGATAAAATGGGACAAGTGAAAACTGATGAAGTTGAAGCCTTTAACGCTAAGATGAATCAGGTTCTCGATTTTCACAAAAACACCATTTCTCGCCTACATTTTAATCAAACAATTAAAGACAATGCCCGGGCCTTGATTGAAGGGCTTAAAAATCCGCTCAAATTAAAAACGATTACAACTTCTCGAGTAGAGGAGAATAAATTAGGAAAGTTTCTCGCAAAAATTGAAAATTCACTACAAGACTTAACGACTGAAAAAGAGATCTATCTGCATACGCCTGAAGTGGTGACTCCCAAAGCCCCCATTATACCAATCATGGCACTTTGGACTTCTCTGTCATTGATTACATTTTTCTTCTTACGTAAGAAAACAGTGGTTACAACGGAAACAGAAGAATTAGTGAATCCTACTTTTAAAAGAATTATGTCTGATCTGGATTATCCCCTCGTGATGGTAGATCAAGGACTAAATATTGTTTGGCAAAACAAAAAGTGTGAAGCTTCGCCCTTTGAGTTATCGACTTTGCAGGAGATTTTTAAAACCAATGCTTCTGAAGAAGGCGAAATCAAGATTGATGGGAAATTCTATTGTGTGAATGTTTCAGAACTTGCCTATAAGTCTGGAAGAAAAAACTTTCTGGCCCAGCTTAAACCGAAACTTGCCTCAAATAAAAACCTTGAGCATCTGATTGATTACGGGGACGTCTCGGCACTTATTGAGTCGCATAATCCTAGTGTCGCGTTCGGAGACGTGAATCAGTCTGTGGCGCAACTCTCAGTAAAACTTGGTTACTTGTTTAAAGTAAGTGGTAAGTTTCTTGATCTGAATTTTAATAAAAATATTTCTGACTGCTTTATTGAATCGGAGCGCTTAGAGGGAATGCTGAAAGAATTTATCATGGGGTGCCACCACATGATAAAAGATGATTCAGAGGTTTCTGGGATTTATTTACGTACTAATGAAACAGGAAATAAATTTGCAGTAAGCTGTTTTTTAATGAACTTTCGAAGTGATGCTTTAGAGTCTCATCCTTTGACACGTGATTTTTTAAGAAGATTCTCTATTCTTGAAGCCAAGTATGCGATCTGTAATCCGGCCATTGAATTTCGTTTTAAAGAAACTCCGGAGTTTAAAGGACTTGATATTACGATGAGTTTTGAGAACCGTAGTGAGCTAGAACTAATCGTCAATAATATGTCTGCGAACGCATGAAATTTCTTGGCCTCTTGCTAGGGGTCTTTGGGAATATGGGATTGCTCTTTGGATCAGATGCAATCCCCGCACCATTAAAGTTACTGGTTATCAATCCTATCAAATCTGAAATTGCTTTAAACGACATTGAAAGAAGAATGATCAACAAGGTCGTCTTGAAAACTTGCGCCAAGCAGTCCGGCTATGAAATCTCTATGGGTGAGATTGGTATTGCGCGAGAGGCAGGTCTTAGTATTTTTGATGTGACATTGTCCCTCACAGGAAATGATTCCAATATGGTCATAACCGGAGTTCTTTTAGATGAAAAAAATAAAATTCTTCTGAAGAAAATCTCTAAGCAAGGTGTGGAGCGACTTCATTTAATGAGAAGTGTAGAAGATGTCATGAATGGATTATTTCCTCCAGGCAATAGACTTCAGTCTGCAAAATAGGTTAATCCGACGAAAGCTTTCATTTCCATGGTAGTTGTGGCGACTCCGGTTCCGCGAGTCATGCCGAGAGTCCCACGCATACGTACGCGCTCACTAAAGGTGTAGAGCATGCCAAGGTTTGCTCCTAGATCAAGGAGAATGTCGGTCTTTTTCGCTGTCACAGTGTTATACACGAGGTAGCCCAATCCACCCTCAAGGCTCCAGAAAAAGAGATTCTTAGGCTTGAGCTTGATACTGGTTCCTGAATGGCTATAGTTCACTTTTGAGCCTGAAGAACTTCCAAAATAAAACTCTGATCCAAAATGGGCCCCAAAGTAAGAGCCCGTAGGGTTAGGCAAAAGGGGAAAAGTTCCTGAAAAATATGACGAGCGTTCAAGTCCTGGAGCAAATTTGTAATTGATTTGCCCACTCATCGAACTGACACTTCCGCTTGAAGCTTGAGTCACGTTTTTACCAGTCAGAGTGGACTGACTTTCAACATAGGAAGCATTCACGAGTCCAATACTGTAAGACATTTCTTTTTCAATTAATTCTCCCGCCCAAACATTTGGGATTAGGAGAAAAAGAATCAATATATTAGAAATTAAAAAACGCATTAAAACCTACTCCCGTAGTGTTGAATTTAATTACCCGCGATGAATTAGCGGTGAGTTGTGACTTGAAATAGTTAACTTCCAGGTGAACTTTTTTAAAAACATTGAGCATGGCAAAGGTTAGGTTGATTTTACTCCCTGTAAGAGAAGGATTGTTATCAAGGCCATTATAGCCGGACTTAACCATAAAGGGCCGACTGTAACCTAGAGAAATTCTAAAATCGCGATCAAAAAATTTCAGGCTATTAACGGATGTGAGATTAAACCAAAAGATTTGGTTATTCGCGATTTTTAGTCCTTGTCCCACTTGGGGAAGATTTTTAAAACTAATGGTATCCATCTCCAGCCCAAGCTTTGGTAGCCATCCCAATGATTCAACAAAATACCCTTCATAAAGAGCGGCGCCAGTATAAGGAGCAAACTCTTTTTCTTCTTTATTCAGAGTTTTTCCGTAGCGTAAATTGACGTGGTGATAAAAGTGAGACTGGTGAAACCAAGCACGGGCGTATTCATAATCAATTAAAAGGTATTTTGGGTGAGAGTCAGTGTCGACTAAATTGTCTTTAGAGTTGGTATTAAAGGTGTAGTATCCGGCACGCAGAGAGTGACCGATATCAATTGGCAGAGGTGCTTTGGGTTTGATGGGAAGAGCTTCCAGACCTTGCCCCATCTGAAGTCCAAGATCATTATTGTTTTTATTCTCATTATTTTTTTTAATCACATTAAGGTCTTGGCCATCTTTGGGTGGATCAATAATTTTTTTTTCATTCACCGCGACCGCTTTTGAGATGGCGGTATTTACATCCGTTTTCAGACTCATGATTCTTTCACGGAAATTAATATTGGCCTGAGCGGCTTCTGTCGCTTGTACAATCGTTTCTGATTTTACCTTGGGTGGTTTGGGCCTGATTTCTGTTTCAAGATTTTTCTCAACCGGAAGAAAGAGGCGGTCAATAATTTCTTCAATCCTTCGATAGAGTTCGAGTTCTGGAATATGTTCTTCTTGAATAGAATTGATCACGAGCAATTTTCGAGCATCTTGCAGCTGGGCCAGGACAATAAATTCACTATCTTTTTTTTGAACGGAAACATTGATTTGATGCAGTTGCCACTTGAATCTTTTTGAAACATCGGGCTTTCCAATCATCACCTGATAGGTTGTCTGTCTGGCGGATCCCTTGACGACGAGCTTATTGATTTGTTGTTTTTCAAAATCGCTAAATTCTTTCGGGGCAATCACGGGGGGAATAAATAAATAGGGGATCTCGTCTTGAGACGTCTCGGCCCAAGCCCCAAATTGGATCAATATCAGCAAGATGAATAAAAACTTTTTCACACCTTAAGAATAAGGTGCCTCTGGGTTTTACTCCAGAGTTAGTTTAAGGCAACTGAATGTAGCACCTAGCACCTGCAAAATTCACTGTTGGTTCAATATAGGAAGTGTAATTCGGTCGCCCAAAGGCATTGGCCACAGCTGTGTTACCAGAGCAATTTGTTCCACAACCCGTTTTCTTGATATAGAAAATGGAGGTGGCATCAAGAAAGGCCATATCAGCAGTGGGAATATATTGAGCGTTACCAGAAAGCTTAGCGTGAATATTTACCACTGAACTATCCAGCCATAGGGGATAGGTGGTTAGGTTGTAACTAGAGCCATCAGCACGGCTCTTAATCGCATCCCACACGGCCTGATTAATCATGGCATAGCTGTATTGTTGGAACGCCGTACCTTGAGTGACTGCCAAGCGGATTCTCGAAGTACATTTTGTTTTGGCCACAGCATTGGTCAAAAGGTTCACATCAAAAACACCTTTTTCAATCAGGTAGCGACCAGCGTGTTGATAAATAAATAAATTGTTCGGCACTACTACGGGTAGAACTGGAACGTTCGGGTCAGATAAATATTTTCCGGTCGTAAGCCCGAAAGGATTTGGGGTGTAGTTGTAGGCGGCATTATAGCGAATAGGGAAGATGCGGTAATACTTGAAGCGGTTTGAGCCCAAGTTATTGTGAGTCAGCTGATAGATCCCGGTACCGTTCACTGGAGCATCTATGTAGGGAGTCGCTGCAGCTGGAAAGACAGTATTGAGAGGAGCGGAGGTATCGGCGTAATAAACTCGGTAACCAACAATGGCCCCGAGGGCAGGGATCGCGGGAGTCATTTCCGCCCATTTGAAAATGACCTGACCGCTGCTGTCATTAGTGGCCTGAACGTTTTGATAAAAATTAAGTCCTGTGGGAGCGCTGACGTTGGTGGTATTGGGTTTCATCGCACCCGTAAAATGGATCGTGAGTGCTCCGGTAGAGGTACGATTTGCATTATAGTACTGGATTCTGACTGAGTTAGGATCCATGTCGGCAGCGATACTGGTACTTAAAGTACGGTTGATATAATTGATATCGGCAAATAGTACGGGAATCATTTTACAAGAAGCACCCAGAAAGCCTTTTTGATACCAAGCCCCAGTATTGTCCCCGACTAAGCATTGCTGATTGGCCCAGATCTGGACTCGAGGATTTACACTTGAGGTGTAGTTCTGCTGCCAGATAAGAGTATAGAGTATCCCACTGACTGATTTTGTGTAATCAGTTGGATAAACTGGCTCTTTGAGTTTAAGTGCAGTATCTGAAATGCCGGTATTCACAAATTGTTTGTAATAGAGCTGATAACTTTTGAGAAACGACGCTTTAGTCACAGTGGAAGGGTTATTCAACTGCAGCATTTTATTCCAGCCACCAGTCGTAGCCGCATCATAGGTGAAGACCATGGGGTTCGTGGTTTGTATCGGAGTCCCAAAATCGAGCGCATAAGAATTCATCGTACCGGCCGAAGTTCTAATCACCTGAGGAGAGCGATTGGTGATTGTAACAGCTGCCGGGTCTTGAGGAGCAAAGTTTAAATCAATATTTCGGTGAACGTAGCGGTCAGTATCAAGCCGGTGCACGGCCGTGAGTGTGACTGATTTTGTAATCGCTGTTCCATTCGGCTGATAGCGAACTTCAATATAGCAAGATCCATTAGGGGCGAGATTAAAA
>CANFNN010000014.1 GCA_947448095.1 Bacteriovoracaceae bacterium
AAGGATAGGAGTGGCATTCCGTATGAGATAAAAAAGAAATCCATCGGTTCAAGTGACTGGAAGGGGATACAAAACGATCCTCTACATGAATATTTATCAAAAGATTTGAATTTGGACGCCCTGATCGGAGAGTCTGACGGTAATTTAAAAAATGAGGATAACTCATTTATCGATATGGAGCGAAAATACTTAGGGAAAGGCTTCGAGGAAGGGGATCCCGAAGAGGACATTGAAAGTGTGTCTTATCAGATTAAAAAACGCTCCCATGGTGCTAGTGACTGGACAGGACAAAGCCCAGAAGAAGCAGCGACTATTCGATCTGGAGCGGTGAGGGCCCAGGTAGTAAGAAAAGGTACTTTAATCCAGCAAGAAAAAATGGATTTACCGGAAATTACTTTTTTTCAGCCTCTGCGCGTTTTTGATCCACTCGCCTTTTACATGGAAATACTTTTGAACAATGGGGACGCTGAATTCAAGAAGAGATATTTGAAAATGTGTCTTTTGAAAGTGTACGGGGCCAAGCTCTTTGTGGCCGGAGCTGATGGTGCATGGGAGGAGTCTGCTCCGGAGTCCTTGCTTCCATACGGGACAAAAGATTACACTGGACCGACCTGGATTAATGAAGGTCGGGATGAATTTGAGAATCATTTTGTGATGCCGATTATTTTTGATGATAAATTTACAGGTGCGATGGGGTTGGTTATTCCCGGTCAAATAAGTCATGAGAAGATGAAGGAAATGGAATTTTGGTGCTACCTTGGTAGGTGCACATGCAATTAAACTTTTATCACATTCCCGCTGAAGCAGTTGAAATTCTTCTTGCTCAAAACGTGAACGTTTATATTTATGATCAGGAAAAAAAGCAGAGGCAGATTGTTGATCAGGAGAGTTTCTCTTCTCAGCTTGAAACTTGTCGCGATAATACCGCTTATTTTCAAATTGCGATTGAAGACATAAAGTTTATTCAAGATACGGATCTGGTTATGGAAATCGCAGAAATCAATAAGGACCTTCTGCTTTATGTTGATCGATTTCATTCGAGACAACAAAAATACCAATTATTTTTAAAATCTGAATGCCTTTATTTGGTAGAATTAAGTAACGCTTTCAAGTCGAATGATTTTCTTCCTTTGGCCAACTTGATTCAGGCCGATTTAGCCAATGATGCACAGGACATTAGTGTCTTTGCTTCCACTGTCTCGGACTGCTTAGAGAAAATTCTTAGGCGTGATACTAATCTTTCACGCATGCTTTGCTTTTCCTATTGCTGCTTTAGGCACATGAAGTACGACGACCGGGCCCTGTTGTTTGATTTTATGGGAGCCGTTTTATTTAAAGACCTTGGGCTTTCACAGAATAAGTCTCAGGATATTTTTCAAAAAAATGAGATTTACGACAAGCATCCATACTATTCACTATTTCTACTCAAAAAACTGCCTATTGAATTAACTCAGACATGTTATTTTTTTATTCTTGATCATCATGAAGCTCAGGACGGAACAGGATTTCCCAAGCAAAAAATGGGAACTCACTACCATCCACTTTGTGATGTTTTGAAAACGACGGAAATAATTTTCGCGAAAGATTTGCCAACTGCAGGCTATCTGGTAGAGATGCAAAGAATAAAAGAGCAGACTTCAGTCATTAATTCAGCTCTGATTGATTGCCTGCGAATTACTTGCTCTTACTTAGCTGGCTAAATGTATCAGCAAGATTGAGTAAATCTTTGTCTTCAATCGCAACGGAGGCACGCTGAATGTGAGTAAGGCGACCAGTAATAAATTCTAATCTTGAAAGGATCGTTTTAATGAATGCCGGTTCAAGTTCAGCCGGTTTATTTGCTTCCAAGTTGTTAAACATATCTTTTAGGACTTCAACCGCTTCAAAAAGAAAAGCGACTACGATGATCACGAGATCTGTGTTCTTACTTTGAGCTGATTTATAGCTAATTGTTTTACAGAACTCACTAATGATTCCCATCTGGTGAAACTCTAGCGACTTGGCGGCTCCCATGATTCGGTCGACTTTTTGGCCGAATACTTCAAGAGATTTGAAGTCTGAAGGATTCAATTCAAGTCCATCTAAAAGAGAGTCAAGCTCATTAAGTATGAGCCTTGATTCTTGGCAAAACTCTTGAACTATCTCGTCCATTTACTTAGGAAACACTTTATCAAGTTTGAGTTTAAACGTATCAGGACTAAAAGGTTTGATGATGTAATTACTCACACCAGCTTTAACCGCAACGACGATGTTCGCCTGTTCTGCTTCTGCTGTGACCATCAAAAATGGTGTTGTCTTGAATTCAGGTTTGCTCCTGACATTTTTCAACAAATCAATACCTGTCATGCCTGGCATGTTCCAGTCTGAAATAATAAATTGAAATGGCTTACCTTCTTTTTGGGCTACCTGAATAGCTTCCCAGGCCGGGATACCATCATCGGCTTCTGTCAAATTATCGCAGCCTAATTTGGTGAGCATTCCTTTGATGATTTTTCTCATGGTGTTCATATCATCAACAATCAGAATCTTCATTTTAGGATCAAAGGCCATAATCGCTCCTGTCAAAGGTAACAAATTTCAGATGTCTTTTATGATACCTTATTTTATAATTAATCTATGAGTTTTATTTCCATTCGTTTATCAACTGTTAGGCCCGGTTTAATAATCCCCTTTAATGTGTTTATTTTAGTAGCGGGAAGCTACGTTTATTATCTTCGTGAAGGGGACGATTTTGCCCAAGATCGGCTTGATAATCTGCGAAGTAGGGGACTTAAAAAGTTTCATATCAAAGAAGAAGAGGAGCTCAAATATCAGGGATTTTTATCCACGCTTTTAGATGGTATTCATTTGGAGAGTAACGAGGTGAAAACATCCCTTGCTCTAGATGTCACTGAAAATTCTGCCATCATGGTGCTTAAGAATCCGACGACTGAAAAATCCTATCAAATGGCCAAATCCTCATCGGATATTGTGCAAAAAGTACTGACTGATAATGATGCAATTTTGCGTGAAATTGTGGCCCACGGAAGAAACGTCAATACAAACCTTGCTGATCGAATGCATTGGCATATGGTGAATACGGCCTCTATTGCCATTAAGTTCGCTGAGACTTTGAAATCTGGCATTAACATGAATTCCCTAGGTGTCGCGGCTTTTTATCATGATGTTTCTTTCACCCAATATTCTTTGGATGAACAAAAGCTTTTCTTTAAAGAAGTAAAACAAATGTCGGTTCAGGAATTAACGGTTTACAAGTCGCATCCAGGAAAAAGTGTTGAGGCCCTGCAGGATAAAGCTTTTGCTGAAAAAGAAGTTTTGGATCTCATCATCACTCATGAAGAAAATATTTCTGGCCAAGGTTTCCCGAATGCACTCACCAAGCTTTCTCCCGCTCAGGAAGTGCTATCGCTCTGTGCTTTTTATGATAGGGAAGTATCCTGCTTAGGCAAAGACCCAGCAGACGTTTATAATAATCTCATGATTGATCAGGTAGGAAATTACAATCTGGAACTTTTAAAGAACTTTAAGAAGTTTTTAAAGAGTTACCTTTAATTTTCTCGGTAACAGATATCAAAAACGAAATCACCTAGTGCACACGACATAGATGTTTCAATTACTGTTGTATTACTTGGGTATTTGATCTCATGATTTAGGCCTTTCACTCGAGTTGGCGTAGACATGCCAATTTTGTAGCCTTGAGTGGCGAGGACTTTTTTCGCGTTACCCATTACGATATTTGCGATTTCGGCACCGGTATCTTCCATATCTTCGTGATAATCAGTGAATTCCTGCATCAGCATCGCCGAAGCGATTTTGAGGTAAACTTCTTTGCTAAAAGATAAAGCAATCAGGCCGTTAAAGTCCTGAACTTTGCCATCTTTTTCAACAGTTCCAGTCATGCCAATCATGGCGGTAATTTCACCATGAGCTTTGTTGTGAGTTTTCATCTTCGGAGAATGAGCGCTCAGTTCCGTAGAGAGCATGATCTTAAATGTATCTTTGAGGGCATCGATGAAAGGTTTGGAAAATTTAACGTAAGCTTCAACATTCATCTTTGGCACCTTTTAATTAAGAAGTGGGTTTATTATTGATTAAACTCGGAAGGAAATAAATTTAAAAAGTGATCTTGTTGGACATGTTTTTGTCTGCACGATAAGAAACATTATCGTGCGTCGCGTCAACCTAAGTTCTTAAAATCATTTATAATAAATTTCTTAACATTCTCTTCCAAGGAATCTCTATGGCCGTCTATTGGATCACTGGTGCATCTTCAGGTATTGGCGAAGCAATGGCCCATGAACTTTCCTCTCAAGGAAACCAAGTTATTCTCTCCGCGAGAAATGAAAAAAAACTTGAAGCTGTTCGCTCCAAGCTTTCCCATCCAGATCAGGCGCGCATCCTTGCCTTTGATATTTCTGAAACTCAAAATGCGGCCAATGCTGTTACTAAAGCGGAAGAATTTTTTGGAGTTATTGATGTGGTGATTTTGAATGCTGGGCTATCTCAGCGCTCATTAGCTCAGGATACAGAACTTCAAGTTTATCGAAACTTGATGGAAGTAAATTATTTCGGAAACGTGGCACTGACTCAGGCGTTGTTACCAAAGTTCATCGCCCGCAACCAAGGTCAGTTTGTTGTGATTACATCTTTGGTGGGGAAATTTGGGACTCCATATCGGACTGGGTATTCGGCTTCAAAGCATGCCTTACATGGCTACTACGATTCGCTCCGTGCCGAGATGATGATGCAGAATAAAAATGTCTTTGTGACTATAATCTGCCCAGGTTTTGTCAGCACGGAGATTTCTTTTAACGCTTTAGGGGCCAATGGAAATGCTACTCATGTTTATGATGACAGTAACGCTCAAGGAATTTCTCCAGCAGAATTTGCCAAACGAACAATTCCCGTCATTAAGTCAAAAAAATATGAAGACTACATCGGTGGGAAAGAAATTCTGGGCGTTAAATTAAAACGCTTCTTTCCAACTATGTTTGCCAAAAAAATTGCAAAAACAAAGGTCCGTTAATTATCCAGATGAACTAATCTTAAAAATTCATCTCGAGTGATTTTTCCCTCCTTAATAGACAATGCCGATAAAGCTAAGGCTTTTTCATAAATGGATCGATCGGCTGCCGGGACAATGGTTAAATCGATATGTTTTTGGTCGATGTTACCAGTATGTTTCACAGCAGTTTTTAAAAGCTCTATGGCCTGATCAAGATTCATAAATTAAGCCGCGTGTGCAGTAGCGTTCATTGGGATTGCATTGTCGATAAGATCACTAATAATGGCATCATTGAGACCATCAAACTGAGCCGCTTTGTAGATCACCTGAAGTTTGGAATTAAGTTTTCCGATGTCCATACGTGTTTTATGTTCCGTTTCGCTTTCAAGAATTGCTTCTTGAATAAGCTCCTTGTATTGAGCAATTAAAGCATCGTGAAAATTTTCAGAGTTACGAACGTTCAAATGAGGCCTCCTTGAAAGAACCATTTCTTTAGACAAGACTGAGTCTAAAGTGATTTCAAAGTTTCAAGAACTATTTCTGTCGGATTAAATGAATTCAACAACCTATGAATTTGAAGTGTTTTTTGAGGCCGTCACCAAGTAGTTGAAACTTTATCAAATGACAAAATATCTGGGCATGTTACCATTTTGGGATGAGCAAAAACCCTGAGCACTTCCTCAATTCCGGCGAAAGATTTCTACCCGGTAATCAATCACAAATACGTCTTTCACTACTGGCACTTCTTTTGAACCGTAACGTTCTGATTGAAGATGTGCCGGGTATGGGGAAAACGACTCTGGTAAAATTCTTTGCCAAGGCAACCGGACTTCAATTTAGACGCATTCAGTTTACCAGTGATCTTTTACCTTCAGATATTCTGGGTGTTTCCATTTTTCAAAAAGAATCGGAACAATTCGTCTTTAAACCTGGACCTATTTTTGGCGAATTAATTCTGGCCGATGAGTTGAATCGCGGCTCACCTAAAACTCAGAGTGCTCTTTTGCAAGCGATGGAAGAGAAAATAGTCACAGTTGATGGAGTGACTTATGATCTGCCTAAGCGGTTTTGCCTCTTTGCGACTCAAAACCCCAGAGGACAGTTTGGAACCTATCCCCTACCAGAATCTCAATTAGATCGGTTCTTGTTCAAGATTTCCATGGGTCATCTGACTAAGCAGCAAGAGCATGATCTCTTGGCCAGTGGCCCTAGATTGAGTCAGTTAGAAATGCTCGAAACTCTTTTGAGCCGGGAAGAACTCCAGCACTGGCAAAAGGCAATCACTAAAGTCACAGCTTCAACAATGCTTTTAAACTATATTACTGATCTCTTGCATTCCACGCGAAATCAGGAAGATTATTTTGGTCTGAGTCCACGCGCAGGTTTGGATCTTTTAGATGCCGCCCGAGGTTGGGCATGGTTGAATGGTCGCGAATATATTGTTCCGGACGATGTTCAACACGTGTTTCCTTTTGTGGCCGGGCACCGAATGTTTTCTCATCATTCCCTCAGTGTAAGTCAGGAGCAGTCCCGAGCTCAGGAAATATTAAAGCGGATTCCTTTTGTAAAAGAATGAAAAATTGGATTAAAAAACAGTTTCGCAAAAAAAGCCGAATCTACATTATGCCAACTAAAATGGGTGGCTATTTGAATGGTTTGATCTTTCTGATGTTTCTGCTGGCAATTGGCTATAGTAATAACTTGCTTCTCATTTTTACTACCTTTCTGTTTGCCTTTAATCTTTTGTGGCTAATCCAGACACATTTTCATTTGTATCGCCTTAAACTGGATCAGGTGGTCATTTCTCCTGGACATGCATTACAGGCCATTCAAGTCAATATTCTCTGGAAAACAGCTCCTCAGAGACCTTGGAATTGGCAGATCCAACTCGAAGGTGAACAAGGAAACTTTTCCTTCCAATCGTTGAACGATTCCCCGACTAATAGTGTGGGTGAAATAGTGCCACAGAGTAGGGGAGTACATCACTGGACATATCTCGAGGTTAAAACCTCTAACCCATTTGGGCTTTATCAAACGTGGGTCTACTTCCCTTTAGGTCTGCAGTCGCTAGTCTACCCTACTCTACTCAAATCAATCGATCTGACTTTGTCAGGTAAAGCATCGCTAGGGGAACTTACCAGCGATAAAAAAGGTGATGATGATTTTCTGGGTCTTGGAACTTATAACAATGAAGAATCCCGAAAAATCAGCTGGAAACACTACGCGCGTTCTGGCGAGCTACTTATTAAAGAAGGACAGGAATTAAAAACACCCACTTTAG
Source organism: Bacteriovoracaceae bacterium (assembly GCA_947448095.1). GTDB lineage: Bacteria > Bdellovibrionota > Bacteriovoracia > Bacteriovoracales > Bacteriovoracaceae > Peredibacter. The sequence goes on from CANFNN010000014.1 coordinate 7,287, forward strand.
ATTTAGAATTGGCCCCACCAAATTCCGGTTCACTTAAAGAAGAGTACCTTTCTTATTTGGCGACCCAATTAGTTGAGTGTCACAAACGAGATATCCCCTTTAGCCTAAAGGCCAACGGGCTCAGCTCCTCGCAGCTCGCTGAATGTCTCAAGGCCCTTACAATATGCTGAAAATTAAAATTTCTAGTGAAATGAAAGAATCCATCATTCTGCTCATCTTCAGTCTGCTCATGCGGGAGACTCTCACCGGTGCCACGATTATTCTCGCCATTTTTGGTGCCACTATGGTTTGGCTTAAAAAAAGACCGACTCGTTTGATTCGAAATGTAATCTCACTTGTCCTTTTTGCTGTCTACTGGGTGACTTTTGGAAAAGTCATCGATCCAGAAGTTGGGATGAATTTTTTGACCTCAATAGTCGTTCTCAAGCTGCTAGAAAAAGAAACGCAACGTGATAGGTATATGATATTTTTTGGGATTATCTTGTTGGTTTCTGCGGGCTCCTTATTTGTGCGAAATCTTACTTATGTTTTTTTCTTTGGTGTCAGTTTTTTCATTTTGATTCAGGATTTTTATAAGAATTTAAAGCTTAAGGCAAAAGTGACTGATCTTTTGAAGTCCCTTGCTTGGGTACTCCCCTTCACGGCCCTTTTGTTTTTCTTTGTTCCTCGTTTGCCTAACCCTCTTCAGATACAAAAAGGAACTCCAAAGCAAGGCGAAATTGGTTACACTCCTGAGGTGAATATTTCCCAGTTGGAGAGTCTCTCGTTTAACGACAGTCCTGTCTTTCAAGCTTCTGTGGATCGAGAAATTGCGAATCAAAAACTTTATTGGCGTGGAAACGTTCTTACTTTCTCAGACGGTTGGAACTGGCCCTTAATGCCTCAGGACCGCTATCAAAAACCATTCATTCCCTCTCAAAACAGAGTGAATCCTATAGGCCTGAAACAAATCATCCGAGTTCTGAGTCAACAAGATTTTTACTTCGGACTCGACCACCCCATTCTTTTTAACAACCAAAAAGGATCGGCTTCGCTTGATTCCTCAAGAACTTTATTCCAAAACCAGTGGCAACCTTCCCTACGCTACGAAGTTAGAAGTCAATTTACGGATATCGGCTCTGATGATGTAGTAGAGTTTGCTCGATTTAAAACAGGGCTTAAAAATGAAGAAAAAAAATGGATTCAAGAGAATTTTCACTCAACTAAGCTTCCTGAATTGCAGAAGGAAATACAGGCTTACTTTCAGCGAGAAGCTTTTAGTTACTCTTTAAGTCCTGGACGTGTCGAAAACTTTTTAAGTTTTATGCGCAAGAATAAAGTTGGCTTTTGTTCCCACTATGCTTCTGCCTTGGCGCTAATTTTAAGGGCCAAAAAAATCCCCTCCCGGCTTGTTTCTGGATTCATGGGGGGAAGCTATAATAACTACGCAAGGTTTTATCAAGTAACTCAAAATGATGCGCATGTTTGGGTCGAAGCTTTCTACCTGGGTAAATGGCAAAGGTTAGATCCTACCGCATGGATTGCTCCAGATCGAATCCGTCTTGGAGGTGATGCATTTATGCAACAGTCCAATCCGGGAGCGCTTTCTCAAATAAATATTTTTGGAAAAAAGATTAAATTTTTCAATCAATGGCAGCAGTGGTTCTCTCAATGGGATTTTAAGTTCTATCAGTGGCTTGAAGAAATGGATTATTACGGGCAAGGAAATTTATTTGATAAACTTCACTTTAAGCGCGAATGGATTTTTTCAGTTATTCCACTGGTTCTTGCTCTTTTTATGGGTCTTTATCTTTGGCATTTAACTCTTAAAAGAACTAAAAAATCAGAAATTGAATCACTCTGGCTCAAATTTCAGGATAAGATGCACCGGCGAGGTCTTCATTTTCAATTTGATTCTCTGGCCAAGGGAGAAGCATGTATTAAAAAGCAAGAACCCTTGGTTCAAGATATTTGGAAGGAATTAGTTGAAATTTCATTCAAGGCAGAACCGCAGATTCCAATAAAAATATTGAAAAAGAAAATCAACAAACTTTAGTCGACTACTTTAAAGTCCGCGTTAACGACCGTGCCCTTGGAATTTTCAGAAGTATATTCTTTATAGGTTTTACCTTGGCTTTGGGCGTCCTGGATCTTTTTCATGGCTTTATACAGCTGTATGAATCGGCGTATAAAATAGATAATGAAAAAAAAGGAAATAATTTTTATTAATTTCATGCCTTCAACCTTATGCTTTAGAAATTAAAAATGCAAGAATTCAGCTCTCGGTCGCTTCTGGTTCTTGGGCCGGCCTTGGGATCTGAGCAGGTTCCTCGGGAGCCGGTTCTTCCTTTTTTGGTTCTTTTGCTTCGGCTTCCTCTAGCTCTTTTTGCGCCTTTAGTAGCCTCTCCTGAAGCTTGAGCTCGTTGAGTTTTTTAAACTCATTATTCTCTGCAGTTACCTGAGCATCATGATCCCTAAAAAAAATCGATTGCACATAACGTCTAAGTTCTTTTTTGTCAGATTCTCCCATGCTGTGAATCACACCATAAAATTCGGGTATTTTTCCACTTGGCTTGAGCGATGGTTGAATATTCACAAACATCTTAGCAGGCTCAGTAAAGTGAAGGTTTGTTCCAGGAGCAAATGGGAATTCACTTTGAATGACCATGTCAGTTTCAGAAAGTTTGATAATTGTGACGTTTTTTAATATTTCTGCCACAGAGGAAGAATGATTTTTACTAATATAGACGTTTAAATTAACCGGCGTCTCACTACTTTTTGAAATCATTCTTTTTTGAAGAACATCTGCCATCTTAATTAATAGCTCAGACGAGAGTTCCTCTTCATGCGCTAAGGTCTGTGGATATTGGATAGTACTCTGAAGTTCCTGGGAACTCATTTCAGAATTGAAGACTATGATATAAGGTTTCAAATCGGGAAACATTGAGAAGAGACTACTCACTAATTTTTTGAGTGACTCAATTGTGTTCTTTGATCCCTCAGCAGTGTCTATTTCGAAGGCAATGATCTGTGGCTTTAGACGTCCTAATTCTACAGAGATATCATTAAAAAATGGAATACAACGAATAGTATAAGGGTGCTTATCTGTGCGCTTTTGATCCTGATATGAGTGAAAATTATAATCCACGACCAGGACTTTGGCTTTTTTTTCAAGTGAATCGGTTCTATTTTCCTCGAGCCAACGATTCAATTGCTTTTTTTGATAATGAATTGATTCCTCTCGCTCAAGTTGTTTGGCCTTAATATCTTCCTCGGCCATACCTTCAGGTGGAAGAAAATCATCGATAAATAAAAAATCTAAATCAGCATTGAACTTAAACTGATAAAACATATTTGTGGAAGCGACCTCTTTTACAAACATATGCTTTGAGGGAACAATCCTTTTTTTCAACCAGTGATGGTTGAGGATCACTCTGTCACCTTTGCTGAGATTGTAATCTGTTTCAATATGTAATCCATCAATGTGAACATAACCTATCTTGCAAAGAATACCTGTTTCATACTCTTCTTTTAAGCTCGCGTTTGCAAAGCCATGCTCAGCTGCGCTTTGAGGAGCTAGTAATTTAGTCACACTAAAGGCAACATCAAAAGTTTCTGCACTTTTAATAAAATTAAGATTTACTCCAGTCGCAATACTTTCGGTCAAAACTTCCGGAGGCGACAAATAATCAACGAGTCCAACCATTACAACTTGATGCTCTAATGGGGTTCGAGAAATTAATCGTGCCAGGTGTAGATAGTCTTGAGTTTCTTTAGAGAAGTCGATGAAGACGCAATCAGGTTTATCCTTGAATACATTCAAAAATAAAGACTGAATTTTTGCTTCAGTCTTTTCATATAAGCGCTTGAAGTCGATGACAATTTTTCCATGTGCTTTGAATTCACCTTGGAGGGCACGAAAATATGCCTCGTCGTCACCAAAATAATAGAACAACAGCTTGTCAGACATACCCTATTATAACACAGATTTTCTTAGTCATAAAATTAATAAGATAGAAGCTTAAGGTAGGAGACATAAGCCTTAGAGGCCTTGTCTTGATGAAGCCCAATGGACCGAATCTGATGCTGGCGATACTGCTCACCCACCGGTCCCTGCCAGATCTTTTCCCCATAAAGAGAAACAGCTGGAAATTGAACTGAGGTTTCCAGACAGAGAATTTGATAAAACTGGCCATCCTCTTGAATTGCCACTTCATCCACTAAGCGCAAAGCTGATACTTGGAGAAATTGTCTGAGTTCCAGAATATTCCGATGCGGAGAAATTACGAGTCTATCAAACGGGGTTAACTGTGGGAGTAAGTTTTTGATTATTTCTTGAATCTCTCTTCCTCCCATACCAGCAATAAAGATTACTTTTGGCTCCGGGTTCAGAATTACGTCTTGGCCCTTTTTATGTTGGATTTCAATTAAAGGCTGCTTTGTAATATACGAATCAATTAACTTGTTATGTAAAGTTCTTATGACATCAATTGAAGGGTCGACTAAGTGTATTTTCGTAATCGCTGGGTATTGAAGGAAAGACAAACCTAGAATGCCGTGGTCACAGCCAATATCCCAAATAGAATTCACGTGGTGGTAGTACCCTGCAAGGGTTTGAAGACGTAGACTCGACAGATGGATCCCCTACTCGCTAAAAGAATTCATCATAGTCCTGACCATACTTAATATCTAGTGCAGAAGTAAAATATCTGCGCACAAAATATTGTCCGGCCCTGACGGTTTCAAGTAAACCATAATTTTCTAGAGAGCGAAGATTATGAGTCAATTCATCGTTGGTTATGTGCAGAAAAGTCGCCATCTCAGCGTATGAATTTAAGGGACCTATTCCGTGAGTCTTATACAAGTTCGGCCGACACCAAACTTGTCGATAAAGAAACATCAAGACGGTAATCTCAGACCTCGTTAGCTTGATCTTATTCAAAACATCATCAAAAAAAACGTCCGGAATATTAGATAACGAAGCCTCGGCAAGAGGGCCAGTTGCTGCTTTTTGAGTGTCAGACTCTTTGGTCTTTTTCTTTGAATGAAACTGAGACAAGATTGATCGAATATCGCCCATAAATCACCTCACTTGGGATTATCTCCAAAAATTCAAAAATGATCAATAGATCTCATTGAGAGGTAAGATGTTCCTAAGGATATAAACGATTTCACTCAAGTTTGATGAGAAATGGCCCGATAAGCTTTTATGATATTCCAGGCCTCAAGAATAGTGCTCCTTTTAATCATGATAAGCGCCTGTGGAGCGTTCAAAACCTCTAATCCCTCAAGATCCACGGCAGCGATTTCAGACTCTCAAGATAACCTCATTCAGGACCTAGAAGACAAATTAGATCAAATCCATATCTACCAGGTCATCGGCCAAAAACAGCTCTATTTATTTGATGAACAGATTGAAACCACCGATATTGAACAAATGTATGATCGGCCTGCCTATTTAAAACTTCAGGCAGTGAAAACTCAGGTCGAAGAAGTTGAGCACGACATTCTTGAGTCAATCGCTGAATTAAGTTCGGACAAAGACAATAGCGTCTCGCAAAAAAAGAAATTTGCCCTGATTTCAAAAATCATGACTTTTGCCCAAATTTCACCAATTCATGAATTAGCAGTAGAAAATCTCAAGAATCAACTCAACATAAAAGAAGAAAGTAAGTCATTGAAGAAAAAATCTGTGACTAAGTCTGATATTGATAAAGAAATAAGTTTTCTTAATTCGAGCACTCAGTACCAGGTATTCGAAAAAAATATTGAACATCTCTCTTATATGCTGGAATCAAAGACCAGTGATTCGGCCAAGCGTTTCTACCCTAGCTCGTCACGCGCCGGCAATATAACAGGAAACGAGTTTCCCTCAAAGGTTTGGTCCCTAACTTTTGACGATGGTCCAAAAGCTGAAACCAGTAATCAGATCCTGGCCTCGCTCCAAAAGCATGGACTAAAAGCAACTTTTTTCCAACTCACAAAGCAGGCCCAGGCCAATTCCGCGATGGCAAAAAAAATTCGTGATGCAGGAATGGAAATCGCCTCACACTCTTTTTCCCACCTTCAATTAACTAAAGTGGGTGCCGGAACACTGGATAAAGAAATTACTCAAGCCGTTAAATCTCTTTCTAAGCTTCACGATAAAGAAGTTAAGTTTTTTCGTCTACCTTACGGCGCAGGGGTTAGTACGCCAAATATTCGTGAGAAGATTGCTGAAAATGGTCTAATTCATGTGTTCTGGAACATCGATACATTAGACTGGATGTCCCAATCACCGACAAAAATTGTTACTAGAACAATTGCACTCATGAAAAAAACCAAAAAAGATTCCGGAATTATCCTTTTTCATGACATTCACCAGCGCACTGCTGAAGCTGTTCCGGAAATTATGGATTATTTAAAACAAGAAAATAGAAGAGTGTGTACACTGGACCAAATAGTGTCTCAAATAAACGAGAGAGCTGAAACAGTATGCCCTTAAAAGTTTTATTCTTGCTCACATTAATCTCATGCTCCTCGATTGAGGCACCGCCAAGACCTCAGGCCTCAAAGGAGTTCTCGCGCGGTGAAGTGATCCTAGCGACCCAACTTTTAACGAAAATTTATGATCAAGAAATGGCACCAATCAAATGCGTTCCTGATCTTGATGAAGCAGCTCTTCTGTTGCGTACCATTACACCAAGAATGGAAGTGGTTCAAGATGATCTGGAAGCAATGCTAGATGATGATTCAGAAGTAAAAAACTTGGTGGAAACATGTGACCAAAACTGTACGTGCACATTTATTGATGAATTATTTCGGGAACATCTGGTGAATTTAGATAAAAAAATTCGTGCCACGATGGATAAAAAGAAAAAACAAAAAGATCTCAACTCATGCCTGAATTATGTTCGAGAAACTTTTTGTGAAAGCGAACTCTTTAAGGAAATGAATCTGGAAAAAGTTGACTTCAGCTACCGCGAAGATTCTGACTAATCTCTGCGGATCTTTTTTTTCCTGCGTCTATTCCATCATGAATCAGATCATTTAGTTTCAATCTTCTCCACTCCTGCAGAACAGCGATAGTAACTCCGGCCTTTGACGTAACCTGACCGATTAAATCATCTAGACCTAGAGAAGTTGAATCAAGAGAGACCCCAGACCCACTAAGTACCATCCGTGCCAGATTCTCTCTCTCTAATTCGGAAAGCGAGGTAAAGCTAGCAGCAAGATGCTTAGTAAATTCGTAAAACAAAGCAGGCCCTGAACCAGTAAGGAGAGTCAGCTCTTCAAGCTCAGACTCAGTTACGATTTGGGCAAGGCCAAGCAGTGAAAATAAATTTTGGACATGCTTAATTTCTTCTGTAGCTGACTGAGAGCTTATTAAGGTAATGCCTTTTTTAAATCTCACAATTAGGTTAGGCATTATTCGGACTAGCTTTGATACGCCTAAAATTTTACGTTGCTCCGACTCACTTATGGCGGCCAGCATACTCAAAAAAGTCGCCTGAGGAAATTTACCATTTAATAATTTAGCAAGATCATTAAGTTGCTGAGGTTTGCAACCAAGCCAAACCCAGGCAGGATCTTTTACTTCATCAAGAGATGAAACAAAATGGACCCCAGCTTTTTTTGACAATAACTCAGCACTTTTGCCACTTGGTGAGTAAACATAGTATTGAGACAGGTCAGTTTCATTTTGAAGGCCTAGAAGAATCGCCTCAACCATTTTACCTGCACCTAAGATAAGAACTTTCATGTGCTAAGCTCCAGGGGTGCGCCGTGCCTCATTGTATTGACGGCCACTGATCTAGTCCAAACGAAGAGGTCTAGAATCGAAGAAGCGCCAAGAAAAATATGGCCATCATTTTCGGACAGAATTAAGCGCATATTTGATTCAAGAGATTGGCCATCCAGAATGTGCTGATAGAGTTCTGAATGATAGTTAGAGTAATGGCCGGCATAGACGTAGCTGTATCCTGGACCTTCCAGAAGTTGTGTAACATCCGAATCATTTACTAGTGAAATATCGAGATTAGACTTTGAGAAGCCTGCTTTCCAGGCAAGATCCAAGATCCCTTTCCATGTTGAATAAGCTTCTTGAGTTGTACAAGCAATAGAAATGCCAGAGCCTAGTGACAGAGCACCCATTAAATAACTAATTGATTTGAAACTTGGTGTAGGAGAAACCATGACAAAAAGCCCTGCTTCTTTGACCAGAGATTTATCATTATAACTAAGCTGACCCGGAATCACGTGATTAAGATGCTTACTCGTTAAATATGAGGCAAGGTTCAATTTAATCCAACTTATCAACTGTGCAACTTCCGCCTTTTCCCTTTCATTAATCACACCCATAAATAGCTCGTATTGATTCATGAATTCGTGAGAGAAATTCTCAAACCGAGAAAGTCGTCCGGGGATACTAATCAAAGAGGGTTTTGGCACATGAAGTTTATAGCCTGAAGAAGGTGCCCACTTACCTTGATGTGGATTCACTTCAAGATGACTAAGAGGAAAATGAAACTGCAGTAGATAATCACTTCCCCCGGCCTTAGGCCCAGTTCCTGATAGTTTGAATCCGCCAAATGGCTCTATCGCAACTCTTGCGCCTGTATTGGGACGATTGATGTAGAGATTTCCCGCTCTCAGAAATCTGAGAAGAAAATCAATATCATCTTGGGACTGCGAATACACTCCCCCCGTCAAGGCATACTCTGTAGCATTAAAAAGCTCTACCGCCTCCATCAGGGATTCAAATTCAATAATGTGAATAACTGGACCAAATATTTCTTTTTGCGCCCAAGAGTCTTTTTTTCGGGCCTGATGAATTGGGATTTCAAGTACCACTGGACCAACACAAAAGCCTGCCAGTTTTTCAAAAGATCGATCAATGACAATTTGACCATGATTACGAATAACTTCATCTTTAGCTTCTGCGACAATTTTACGAACACGTACCTGATCACTTTCAGTGGCCAAGGGATTGACAGAGGTTGCCGGGTCTAGACTGGAGCCAACTTTAAGATCTCGTACCGCCTCTTTAAGACGCTGGACAAGAGCTTCTTTGACTTCCTTATGGACAATCACTCTAGAAGCAGCAGAACACTTCTGACCTGCATGACCAAAAGCCGCATACAAAATGCCCGAAATAGTCTCGTCTAGTTCACAATTGTTCGTCACAATAATGGCATTTTTTCCGCCCATCTCCGTGATAACTTTTTTCTGCATTGGAAATTGGTGATGATAATGCTGAATCAGCTTGCCGCCAGCTGTACGGTAGATCCATTGTCCAACACCTTTAGAGCCGGTAAAAACAATACCTGCAACTCTGTTATGCTTCACTAGTGGCGCACCAACAACTTCCCCCTCACCCTGAAGAAGAATTAAAATATTTTCAGGCACCCCTGCTTCAATTAAAAGTTTATAAAGTTCAAGTCCAATCAAGGGAGTTTGTTCAGCAGGTTTAAGAATAACTGCATTACCTGCCAAAAGCGGAGCAACAGTCATGCCGCAAGGAATTGCCAGAGGAAAGTTCCAGGGAGCTATGACTCCAAACACTCCCCGGTTGGTAAGTTTTTGCTGACTCAGCTGAAGTTGAATTTCCTGTCTGGCATAGTAATTAATAAAATCGATTGCTTCATCAACATCACCAAGGGCTTCACTTCTGGTCTTTCCGGCCTCGAACATCATAAGGGCGGCCAGCTTATTTCTGCGAATAAGCATTAAATCAGCAGCTTTTAGTAAAATAGAAACCCGGTAAAGGCAAAGGGACTGTTTACTCCACCAGCTCGACGTTAAAGCAAGCTCGGCTTTAGAAATAGCGGACCAAGCATCTTCGGTGCTATTTTCTTGGTAAACACCAAGAATAAGGTCTGGTCGAGAACTGCAGAGAACTTTCTTTAATGAAGAAGTAGACCACTCATTTTGATGGGCGAGAAAATAGGCTTCAAGAGATTTTATCTCCGCTTCGAGATCAAAAAGTTCATTTTCTTTAAATAACTGCAGAGGTCTAACGGAATTAAAATCACTCTTCAGTTGAGTTACAAAAGAATCAAAGTGAAGCGAGGAAGAATTCTTTTTTTGAACGTGAACATCAACAGGCGAAATGAGTCCTGCTGCTTTTTGATGCGAGCGCATGATAGATAAGATTCCGACTTGAGAGGAGTTCTCCATGATTCGTCTTACAAGATAGGCCATTCCAACTAAAAGATTTCCAATAGGCATATAATTTCGTGTCGGCCAGCCCATATTTGCAAGCCCATGAGACAATGCCTCATAAGTCATATGGAGACATTGATGCTCAATAACGGGAGCGTTAGGAAATTTAATTTTTCGGAGAGCTTCACAAAAGGCATGATCTTGAAGGTTATGAGACCCAACTGCTAGCTGAATCCACTGCCCATTTTGAAGGGCGAGATGAATTAATTGTCTAAAATGAAGATCTGATTCTTCCTTATTAAGAAACTGAGGAGGAATAAATTGATGGGCTTCTCCCTCAATTGTTTCGGCATCCCAATAGGCACCTTTAACTAGTCGAATGGGCATGCGAAGATTTCTGCTCTTAGCAAGATTTATCACATCTAATAAGTGACTCGCACCATCTCTTAAATACGCCTGAACAACAATTCCCGTCTGGTCATACTTCTGGAGTTCGGGAGTCTCATGGAGAACTTTACTAAAAATTTTCAGTACCGAATTTCGATAATGATAGTGTTCAGCATCTACGTTAATAAAAACTTCTTCACGCTCTGCTTCTTGAAGAATACGTTTTAATCGTGGGCCGACTTTGGCAAAAGTGGCATCAAAAGCATGGGGTTTGAAATCATGCCCCAGAGCACTGACTTTAATTGAGACATGGGCACAAAGAATGCCTGCAGAGTTTCTTTCCCCCTTAGGAATGTGTTGCTTCATTCCATGGATCAGTTGCAGCACCTTTTCAAAATATTCATCGGCCTCTTTTGAGCTTACTACCAACTCACCCAGCTGATCTAAAGTAGCTTCCCTTCGAGAATGCCTAAGATCTCGAAGAGACTTATTTGAAGAAGAAATATTTTCGCCAGCAATAAACCTTTTGGCCATCGCTCTTACTATTTGACGAACAAATGAGGCGAGCAGTTTTGCTGGAACAAAACCAGATACAAAAGCTGCTGCAGAAAAGGAAAAAGATAAATAGAGTGGTAAAATCCGAGAGCCACGTTTTTTATTCTTTGAAAGTAGTTCCGAATCCTGTTTGAGACGTCGCAAACTTTCAAGTAAGTTGCGTTTTACTTCTGATCCTGAGCAGTCATGATCAAGTGAGGGCAACAGAGCTAAGAATTTAAGCAAGTGAACTCGAATTAAATCATACTGTGCAACGAGTGTTAGTCCAAAATCAGAAACTCTTTCAAATATGCTTGAATTATACTCTGCGACTTTTTTTACCAACTGCTTAAGAACTAATTGAGTTTCATCGTTGACCTCAACCCAATCAGCCGTTTTTAGAAAAGAGGGTAGATTTTGATTCACTGAAACCCATTCAATCTCAGACGGAAACTGAGACGAAGAAATTGTTGAAATTTTTTCAATATGATCTTTTAAAGTCAGAAAATGTTTATCTACATCCTGATCGTTTATTGCGGGAGCAAAATCATTGAGTTTTAAGAGCGCAAGCTCGCGTGACAATCTTCGAGTTCCTATATAGAGAGATTTTTCTTCGGGTCTAACAGCACACAAAAAAGGATATGCCCCAAGAACGACTTCACGGCGAAAGCCCTTTTGAGATTTTTGAGTGACACAAAAATCGATTAACTTCTGTATATCGGCCTTGAGTACACCTTCATCAAAAATTAATGACTCAAACTCTTCATAAAATGAAACTGACCAGTCGTTTGAGTTCTTTCTCTTAACGACAGGGACTCCGATTAGACCAGGCAAACTCAAAGGGTTAGTCACAAAAATCCTCCACAAAATGAATGGTTAAGTTTTACCTCTAAAAATGCAAATCGTCTTCACTCAAAATTGACGTGTCTACACAATGAAGACTAGAATGTTTATATGATGCGCATTGGATACCTTTTTATTTTTCTTAGCTTCACTATTTCAACCTCCTCATGGGGCAAATACACGTTGCCAGATCTCGAAGTTCTGGCCCAAGAAGAAAATTTCACAGAATTCTTTAACCACGCCCTCGACATTCGCCCAATTGAAAGAAAAGAGTCTTGGCGAGGGATGGTAACCAAGATGGCAGACGGTTACGCCCGTCGGATTTTGGCAAAAAATGAAGTCAAAAAAGTTGATTTTTCTAAGATTGAATCCCTCTACTCTTGGCCCAGCTTAAAGACGGATGAAGTATTCAAGCTACACCGTCAGGAAATAGGCCTACGTTACCTAAAAAATTGCTTAAAACAGACTGAGCCATGCTGGAGCACTGTTCAATCTTTTTGGGAAGTTGACAAAAACGATCCTGAAGTCGCTTTCAAATTGGCGGAATTAACCATCAATTACCCCGGTAAATCACTTTCAACCTGGGGTTATCTGGATGTGGCCTTGAAAAGTTCTTTAAGTGAATTTTATTGTAAAAAGGACTTCGTTTTACAATCACTCTGGGAAAAATTTGAAATTGACTACATTAGACTTGGAACAAAAGGTAACCTTCTTAAAAAAATCGACGAAACTGTTCATCCAGATTGTCTGATTTCTCTCAACCAATGGACGCTCAATAAATTAAACAAACCTGATAAATCTATCGATCGAGAACTTGCCTACCAGATCTTGGAAGCTCAAGGCAAAACGACTCCGGCACTGAGTGACTTTTTTTTCACTGTCTATTTGCTTGAAAGCCCCTCTCAAGGTGAACTGTTTAATTACGCATGGAATAGACTAACCGAGCTAAGCAAGTCAATAAATCGCAGAGACGCGGTGATAAGCAAGATCAAAACTCTAGACCCCTTGCCCGATCAAGTTTTTGCTTCCATGGATGAATTAAAAAAACGGGCCATACTAGGTCATTTTAAAAATAATTTTCCAGAATATTTATATTTCTACACTGATCAGTGCCTGCTCTTTTACGGCGGAAAAAACATTTTTCCAAACGGTAATCCAACCATGCGGTGCCAGAACTTAATGGGTTTGGAAGAAGCTGGGAAGCTGTTGGGAACTGATAAGGTCGAAAAATACTTTAAAGTCCGCTCAATTTAGGGCATTTATTTGAGGTGATTCGATATCAGCTTGGTCATTTCAAACATCGTCACTTGCTTCTTACCACCAAAAACGGCTTTTAACTTTTCATCAGCATTAATAGCGCGACGGTTTTTAACATCCTGAAGATTATATTTCTTGATATATTGCCAAACCTTCTTAATCACCTCAGTTCGCGGAATGGGAGCAGATCCGACTATTTCGGCCAGCTCTTTTGAGGGAGTAAGAGGCTTCATAAATGCTGTATTGGGCTTTGAAACTGTTTTTTGTTTCGGAGCTGGTACTTTTTTGGTCGTGATCTTTTTAGTGGTAGTTTTTTTAGTGGCAGAAACTTTCTTAGTTGTGGTTTTTTTAGAAGCCGCTTTCTTGGTCGTCTTTTTCGCCATAAAACCCTCCGAGTCGAAGTCCCCTAATTAGAGAACTTTGACCCATTCAATAATATTTTGATTGTTACCGAAGGCATTGCCTGTTCTTTTATAGCCATGACTTTCGTTCAGAGCAATCATGCGAAAGTTATCTACAGGACAATAGTTAATAACTTTACGGACGTTAAACTTCTCAGCTTCTTCTTCATAGAAATTCTTAATTTGATGTGAGAATCCATTGCCTTGAAAAGCCATTTTGATAGGAGTATTCTTTGTGTGAAGGGTGTCGCCGTCACGTTTGACCAACACGGCGGCAACGATTTCATCATCAGTAACAACCGAATATAACTTCCAACCTGTTTTGATTTCTTTTTTTATATTATCTAACGTCCAAGAAAAATCCTGAGTGTCAGTGAAAGCTTGAACATCAAACTTAGACAGATTAACAACTTCTTCTTCTTTTTTGGCCTCTTTAAAAACCAGTGAACCTTTATCTTCCATATTATTTTACTTCTTTCATAATTTACAATTTTAGACTTAAGCTATTGTATCGACAACGAAATCGATAAATCAAACATATTATTTAAGAGTTATTTATTTAGCCTTCAGGAATGAAGTTTAAATTCTCTTCATTAAAGGTAGAAACCCCCAAAAGATGCAGTTCCTCAAACAAAGCTCGGTCACTTTCAGTATGGTAAGGCGCTTGGATAAAGACGGTTAAATCGTCCACATCAACTAGCTCTGGCACCGGACTTCCCTGGTAGAGATCAAGAACTTCAAAAGAATTTAAAAAGGCTTTGAGTTCTCTTATTTTAGCAACCAGCTTCAAGCCTCTAAATGGCCCATCTTTTGTAAGAAATTGATATTCTTGTGCCGCTTCCAGGGGACGAAAAGTCATTAACCACTGAAACAGTTTGTTGAATTTTGACTCATCTAGTACACCTAAGTTTTCAATCGCAAATTCCGAATTCCGGTCCCTTAAAAAAGCCTCGCATTCACGCAAGGTCAAATTTGAAAGTAACTTGATTGGCCGACCTTTCAATAAAGAAGAGACTGCTTCCAGCAAGACCTGCTCGTAGTCCTTGAGCTCACCAAAAAATGACAAAATTTTGACATTTTGCTCTTCTCTCTCAAGATTTACCCACAAAACAAAATCATCACTAGGATATTTTCTCATCTGGGGAAGTTGGGTTTGTTTTATCGCACTTGGAGCTAAAAGCAGACTCTTGGCCCGCTCCGACTTAATAACCACCACACTCCCTCCTAGAAATTAAAACAATTAAGAGCTAATATAGCTTATTGAGAAATTAACTATAAGGGAAAACAATCAAGAATGAAACTTCCTGTTTCTTTGACGCATTTTAAAGAATGGACTTTTGTTGGACCCATGGGACCTGTTTTACCATCCAACATGGGCCATCAAGCAATTCTGGCCGTTGATGGTGGAGCGCGCTTTTGTTCTCATATGGATATCTGGGTAGGAGACGGCGATTC
>CANFNN010000015.1 GCA_947448095.1 Bacteriovoracaceae bacterium
ATCAGGGGCAAGCTCCCCCGGTAACTCCGATTTTCCCCTTTTTACCCATTCCGAATAGTTACCCGAAAACTCCATATCATTCAGAACATGAAGTTCATGAGACATTCGGGAAAATTCCTGGTCCACAAGCTGATTAAAGTCTGACTGAATATGGTGATCGATAAAACGAAAGTAGGTTTCAAAAAAACTTTTGATCCCACCACTTTTGGTATTCACATAAGCGTTTTTTTTATTCAATTTCAAACTAAGTGAAATAATCCCACGACTTGAATTAAGCCGAAGATCAGCTTCATCAATTGCTTCAAATTTACCACAAAGTTCGGGACTCAGTGGAACTTCACCAAGGAATTTGACGAGTTCAGTTGCTGACAGCTCACTGACTTGAGTAAGAAAACTCAGCATCTCGGGATAAAACTGACGAACCATTCGGTCCTGCTGAGTCAGAACATGCAGGTAATTCTTGTCTAGTGTTTCTAAAAATTGGAGTTCATTACCACTTAGTTGGGCAAGACGACGGGCCATAAGGTATTCAAAAAGTGAACCTTTAACCTCATTAAAGAGTGCTTCTTTTTTTGTTTGATCCTGGGACATATTTTTATTGTGCCCAGTAAGCTTCCTCAAGTCCATCTTCTCTTTCTGGCAGCCCTCGCAAAAGTCGTGGGGAATTCTGGCTTAAAACTTCAAAAGAAACACGGTTGGCATATTTACTGATTTGAGAAATAGAGGAATAGCTTAAAAATTGCGCCACATGCTTAGGAGATTTAGGAACCTTCTGGCGATGATACAAGTTAGCCGCAAGATCATGAAGAACTGCTGCTAAGGCCGCATCCCCAGCCCCATTGGTATTTTTAATCATGACCGGTCCACCACGAAACGGATTAATGTGGGTGTAGACTTTTACCGGATTCTTGCATTCACTTCGCATCATAGATCTAGAGTATTCAAACTTATTGTACTCAACCAAAGACTTGGTATGAAGTGGCTCTTTAGTAGGTCTTGCCACATCTGAATCAACCAGAGCACCAATATAAAGTCCGCGAGCACCCACCGTGAGTAAAACCATGTCACAAATATCTAAGACATTTTCGGCTGCCAAGAGTGGATCCTGAATACCAGTTAAAGACAGAGCTTCATCTTCGTTCATGGCAACAACCGAAACATATTTAGAAATAAATTCTTTAAGCATCTCTCTTTTTTCTTGAACTAATCCACTTGTACCGAGAGATAAAACAACAGGAACATTGGCCGCTTTGGCAATTTCCACCGCCCTAAAAGTCGAACGGGCCATAGGCGAGCTTTCATCACGAAAAGTATAAGCAGAGATCAAAAGAGCTGCTGATTTTTCAATTACTTCAACCGGCAAAAATTCTGGAGACAGATCATTCATGCAGCCTTTAGAGATAGCAAAAGTTCGCTCACCGTCAGGGCTGACAAAACACAGGGCCCTCCCCATTGGACGAGGACAAGGCTGAAGATAAGTTAAATTCACTTTTGAGCTGGTATTACAGATATACTTGAAAGCGTAATCTCCGACTTCGATATTTTTATTAATTGTTCCAAGGGCCACAGACGGACTATCAGTTAGGATTGAAAAATTATGCAATGTATTTCCCACTGCACCGCCGGGAAACTCCCCTGCAACTTTGCCCAAAAGTTTTTGTTCAGAATAAATAGTCTCAGCGAGTTCATCACCAATTACAAACGATTCGCCTTTTTTGAAATGATGCTTCACCAGGAATTCATCACTCACAGGAATTTCAATATCCACTAGTAGTTGATCAATTCCTACGACATAAACTTTACCCGGACGATTGATCTCATCATCAAAAGAGCTACGCTGTTTATCCTCAACGGGGAAATAGTGCTTAGTGTTGCGCCGGCCGGGAAACTTCATGGGAATGACCTTGTTTTAAGAATGAAGACTATATAGCTAAACCAACGCAAATTTGGAAGAGACGAGTGGACTCAAGTGAGCATTTCATGGTAAATTTTTCATATGTTTAGACTAGATCACCCTCAAAAAAACCCTCTTTTTGACTTCTACGCCCCTCTTGGAACCCAATATAGAGGACTTTTATCTATACCGCATTCCGGGGAAAATATTCCTCCCGAGTTTGAAGCATATCTTTCAGGCGATCACGCCGCCTACAGAGAGGATGTGGATTTTAAGGTGAATGAACTAGTCGACATTCCAAAACTCCAGGCATCAGGAATTGCAGTTCTAGTCGCTCACGTCCACAGGGTTTGTGTAGATTTGAACCGCGACGAAGAGCACTGCATCCTTTGTTGGAAAGAAAATACCCAAGGCAAAAAGCTAGTCACTCAAACTCCTACTCCCAAAGAGAGTATTGCGTTTATTGAAAAATTTCACCGCCCTTATTATCATATTTTAAAAGCAGCGATACAGGACTTAGAAAAAAGGAAAAAAGGTCTTGTTTCAATGATTGATTTGCACAGTATGCCAAGCAAACCAACTGCCTATCATATGAAACAGAACCCGAACCAAAAAATGCACCGGCCTGATTTTTGTGTGAGTGACCGTAAAGGAAAAACCGCAACTGAAGAATTCACTCATTTCTTTAAGGATCAGCTCGTCCTTTCAGGTCACGAATCAAGCCTTAACGACCCTTACGTTGGTGGATATATTACGGAGTATGTTGATCAATTTAGAACAAATAATATTCAGATTGAAATTAATCGAAGCATCTACATGGATGAATCTAGCAAACTATTAATTTTATCAAAAGTTGAAAGATTAAAACCCCTTTTGACAGAGGTTCTCATCAAAGGATTTGAAAAATTTGATTCTTAGTGAACAAGCATTTCACTGGATTCTTTGGTCTTATCTTGTTTTACTTTTCTTAGATTGATTTGCATTTTCTCTTCATTCGTTAATTCGGGAACGGCAATTGGGCGACTAGAATTCTCTTCCGCACTTTTCCTCGCCTCAATATCTTCAATCTCTATTTTTCGTTGTAATATAATCTCTGGATTATCTTGCTCATCAATATCTTTTCTCGTGGTGTAGGTTTTTCCGTACCGTCTAAAAGAATAAGTATAAAGGGCCTTGAGTTGTTTCTTAGTATTTTGTCCTCTCTCCAAATAATATATCATCTCTTTCAACAGCTCTAAGTTATCTGGATCTTGAGACCATGCAGAAAATAAATAAAGCATTCCTTCTTGATCAATTTGTCGAGCATAATTGAGCTGCTTAAATTCAGTATAAAGGAATCGTCCATTAGCATCGTCAATCGGTGAGAACGCAATTGCATCCAGAAACTTTGCTCTAAGCTTCAGTGACTCTGGCTTAGACCTTTCAGTTTTAAGAACGTAAGAAAAAATCGATCCACTATTCATGGTTAAAACTAATTCAACAATGTAGTCTTTATCATTTGAGAGAAGCTCAATCATGGCCTGCTTTCCATTTTTGATTAATCCATAGCGAACTGTCTCCTTCGGAAGGATCTGCGATCTTAAGTGGACTATGTAGAGATCATAAATCATTTCATCTATTGGCTTATCCTTTATCTCTACTTTGTACGAAAAGATATCTTTCCATACGTCGTTCAAATTTCTTTGCAAAATTCGATTCCTAACATAAGGAAGTTTAAATAACTCCTGTCCTTGTGACTGGTCTTGATAGAGCTTAATGGGAAGTGTGTAGAAGCGAGAAATCTCTCTGCCTGAAGGGTCCTGTATAATAATCCCAAAGTGTGGAGTCCCAGTCTTGCCCTTCATTTCAACAATAGGAACAGTCTGAAACATGGGGTGCCTAGTAGGCATTGGAACTAAACTATTTCTCAGTGGAAACTCTTTCCATAGCTGTAAATAATCTTCTTTATAGGCGGGAACTGGATCTAGTGCTGGAGGATTAAGATAGATGTCTCGAAATTCAGTGATCTCAAAATAATGATCATTGCCCTGGCCCACGACCCATTTTGAATATTTATAGTAAGGAAAGTCGACGATATAAAGGTAGGCACCAACCACCAAGGTCACAAAAATAAAGAGGACTCCAGCAACCAAACGCATTCTAAACCTTTAATAAATCAAGAGATTTCATTTGATGGCTTATCGGAATCCAAATAAAACTCATGAAATAAATCTAACTACCGAAAAGAAGGATGAAATAGTCGGAGAATATATGAAAAGAACTTTATTATCGCTGTCACTTTTATTATTAGCTACGGCCTGTGATAGTCCACAGAGAAATAGAATGCCTACATATGTTAATTCCGGCAATGGACTGGGAACACCCACTACTCCAACCAATACGACCACTAATCCTTGGGGTACTTCTACGGGTGGATCCACTGGTGGATCATCTGGAACTACCACGACTCCTAGACCAGCTGGTTTTGAAAATTGTGATATCACCCCTAAGTATTATGCTTCGGCGATTAACTACATTGGTGTTTGTCAGAGTACTTTAGATGAAACTTCGATTGCCGTTAAAACAACGGTCGCTGATAGCGCGCGCACCTGCTTTATTCCAACTTACAAAGACGCTTCTGGCAGTTCAACTTATCTTGGTCAGCCTCAGTGTTTTGCTCCTCAAGCGAACGTCGTCACGATGGGCCAACTGTTTAAGACAAGACCTGGATTTACTGCCTCTCCTTTAAACGGAGTGATGGTCATGAAAGAAGCCGCCCTTGGCGCTTATTTCACCTGTATGGATGCTTTCATCACCTTTACACATCCACAATGTCCGAATGGGGCAAATACCAACGCTTACTGCAATCAAATGGCGAGATCCATTATGACAACAAAGTGTAACAACTTTAAGGCAGATAACTCTTATATTGATATTCGCCTGAAACCCTAATTCAGTTCAGCAGCCCGCGAGAGATATCACCCGAGCATAGAATCTTGATCAGTGACTCATGTCTGGTGACAAAAGATAATATCGGAACAAATACTTCATTTTTTTCCTGGTCAGGGATGAGTGCTCCAATCACAACTTGATGAAACACTTCTGGTTCGGCAAAAGTACGGCAAAAAGTTTTCACTTTTTGGTTATCTTCCAGATTTTCCACCACCCAATCGGGCAAGGCCAAAGTGGCCGGAATAAAGTCATCAAATCGCAGATACTCTTCAAATTGAAAGTCACTCGGGTCAATATTCATGATCAGTTTCGACAGGTATTCAGACTTTTTCAGCCCTAACCACTCTAAAATCTCTTCAGGTAAATAAAATCCGTCCATAAAACTCCATTGAGTGGCAAAACCTACCCTCTCAACCATCATATCACTCCAAGGGTAAGATAAAGGAGAGAAAAAGGGAGTCATATGCGCAAGATGCAGGAAGCACAAGGTCTAGACCAGTTAATCGAGGCAGGAAGCACCGGTTACCTACCACTATTTTATCAGGAATGGATTGCAGAGTCCTTCGCGGATAAAAATGAAGTCAAAAGAATGTCATTTTCACGAGCGGCGGAAACTGTCCACAAGATCTACCGCCAAATTGAAAGACATCATTCGATTGAAAAGAAGAAGACCGCTATTCAAGCGCTAGGCAACGATGAAAGAAAAGACTTTGTGCTCTCTTTTATGAAGATGGTTGAATATCGTGCTTTGGATAAATTAAAGGAACTTCACTAGTTGAAAAGAAAAATCCTTCTTTCTCTAGCTACTATGCTCGCTTCATTCGGCTCATTTGCCGAATACCGCGCCTATCAGTACATGGTGAAAACCAATGATCCCTATGCTGTGGCGACGAAGGCCAATGCTCAGTACATTGTTTCAACCTTGAATCCGCAGATGTATAAAAGCTATCATGGTGGAAATTTCATTAATGTTGATCTGCTTAGAACATGGATTTGTCCTGGCTATACCGGCCGTCGTAAACCGGTCTGTGATCATCCTTATGATAAGGAAACGAAATTATGAGCATCAGAGATCTTGAAAAAATCAACTCTCGTCAGATGGAAAATCTTCAGAGAAAACAATCTCGCGAAATTAACCAACTCTCCGATGCCCACGAAATGGTGAAGCTCGACATTAAAAAGTCTAATGATGGCGAGATCGTTGAATTGCAAAATGAGAATATGCGCCACGTTGCGAGTGAGAATGAGAAGAAGGAAAAAGTCCTGGAACAAATGAAGAATCATTTAGACCAGACCCGCAAGATGACTGACTCTCAAATCAAAGACCTGAAAGACAATTCTTTAAAAACAAAAAAAGATGAAAGTGAAAAACTGAGCATTGATCGGGAACGCATCAAATCTGAGAATGACCTTTATCTTGAGGATCTTGGTAATCGCCTCACTCATGAGCATAAAAAGATCGTGGGAGCTTCTCAGGATCAGTTGAGGGCCCTAAAAGATTCACATGGGCAAGAGATCTCAAGTACTGAAGACCATTTTCAGGATAAGATTCGAACACAAACAACGAATTTCACTAACCGCTTCCAGACCGACGAAAGAAATCAAAAGAAAATAAAAGATGATCAAGACAAGCAATTTAAAACTGAACGAATGAATACCAATGTCCGTCAACAACAGGATATGGGTAAACTGACTGAATCTCATAATAAGCACCTAGAAGTGAGAGACAAAGAATTTAGAAGAGGAATTAAGGATCAGGACCTGGTTTTTGAAAAAAAATATTCTGAAACTCTTCAAACCCGAAATGAAGACCTAAAGAGACTCGATGACCTGAATGCCAAAGTCTTAACTAAAATGAAGTCTGACCTGAAAGAAACACTTGAAACTTCGGTCAAACGCTCAGATGATCCGTTCTATCGATTCACTCAATTGAACCCTACTCTTAAGCAATTTGAAGACCGGGTGGAAATTTCCGTCGCTATTCCAGATCATGCCAAAACTGACATTCAACTAACTATTCACGATAAAGAAGCTATCATTAATTTTGACCGCCGCTATGATGATTCTCGAAAAGAAGCAGGAACCACAAGCAAGCTTCACAAGGTCGAGTCTTTCACGAGTCGTTTGATGACCAATATTCACTTGGATCCCAAGAGTGTTAAATCAAAATATGAAGATGGTGTGATGACGTACTCGATAAAGCAGTCTTAATTAATCCACTACTCGCTCAGTAATCCAAAATCAAAATAATCTAGTTTCGTAATAGGAGTCACCTCTTCAGAGACTTCTCTTACCTCGGCTCGAGGGGGACCTTTGGTGCAAAAGCGGTGAAGCTGCTTCAAAGATTCAATATCTCCCTGGGCCACAACCTGAACTGAACCATCGGGTAAATTGCGCACATGACCAACAATGGGAAGTTTCTGGGTAAGGACATAATCCACTACACTGTAGCGAAAGCCCACTTTCTGAACCTTACCTTTTATATTGAGAGTTATCTGAAGCATGAGCTTATTGTGACAAAAAAGTTAAGAACTTCGCAAGCATATTTGTTAGAATAAATACCATGAGACGCCCTAAACTTGTTCATTTTTCTGGAGTTGAATCAGACCAGTACATCCATATCCGGGCGTCCATGTCATATTCCTCACAGGCCAAGTTTCACCTCTTGGAAGAAATCAATCAAAACTTAAAAGAAATAGTTCCAACAAAACCCATTCAGAGTCTGGGTTTATTATCCTCAAATGAATTCAGATTAAAAGTTATTGGTCTCTCAGATACGGATGAAGAAACGACTATAAGAAGTTTTGATTCAGACAGTTTCGGAAACTTTAACTTCAAAATCCCACAACCTCAGGATGGAAAAGTTGCCAAAGTAAAACTTTTTGAAACAAAGTCGCACCCAGGATTAGATCTACTCATTGGTAGCTTCATCCCCACCAAAATTAAAATACCGAAAAAAATTTATATTACTGATTTCGATAAAACTCTGGTGGATACTCGCTACTCGACAATTAAAGAAGTTTTTCTGTCACTCAAAAATCCTGTAAGCTACTTTCCTCCGGTAGATAGCTCAATTGAATTAACTAAAAAGTTCATTCAAGAAGACTTTCAGCCCTTTATCGTTTCGGCTTCTCCCCATTTTTATGAGAACGCCATTAGAGACTGGCTCTACCAGCATGAGATCTATACGGGGAATATTTTCCTGAAAGATTACAGGAACATATTTTCCTTCTTTGAAGGTGATCTCTCTACAAAAGACTTAAAGTCCCAAGGGTTCTATAAACTCAACACGATTGTAAATATCCTTTTGATGACAGGTATTCCAGATGATCTGGTACTGGTCGGAGATGGATTTGAATCAGATGCGATTATTTATTTAACTTTGGCGGCAATTTTAGTTGGCCGCTACGATCCTTGGACAATTTGGAATCAGATAAAAAAAGAAGAATCTTTTAAACTCACAAACCAACAACACTTCAGGTTTTTATCAAAGTTTTACCAATTAAAAAACATGAGTGATGCTCATCCTCGCGGGAAACTGCAAATTTATATACGCTGCAAACCCCATATGCTGGAACAACTTCAAACGAGAACTTTTAATATGGATTTTGCCAATAATTTAAAAAATCTTGTCACTTATTACGTAGGTTGAGATGAAAACAATACTTGTACCCTTAATTGGTGATTATAAAGAAAACCTCTACCAGTTAGGTAAAAAAGAAAAAGAGAGCTTTCACTTACTGGAAGCAAGAATTACGGGCCTTCTTTCCGCTAATAATTTTCTTCGCTACGGACAAGATATTCTCTCTCGCGCACGAGCACTGCTCAAAAAGAAAGATGATTCATTTTTTGATCAATGTATTGAAGCCTACTCAGAGGGTCTGGGCGTTGATCCTTCGGCCTATATGAGTTTCATTTCCCTTTTTGAACTTGCCGCCCACTATGGTCAACTCTATCCTGAACTCAAGGGTCTTCTCCCTGGATGCACTACTCTTTTTGAAAAAACTTCTGAGGGCTTCATTCATAATCGATTGATAGACTTTCCTTTGATTGGCACTTTCAACGAAAACCCAAGACTCTATTACTGGAAAATTGAGGGCAAACCCGCAATTTTAAACTATTCCTGCGAAGGAATGGCGCCTCTCTTTTTTCAAACCATTCATGACAGCGGCTTCAGCATATCTATTCACCATAAGCCTGGACTCAACTATCACAAAGATGGTCAGAGTATTTTTAAGATAGCCTTTGAAGGACTTTTTGAAGCGCCCAGCATGAACGAATTTCGTAGGGAGCTGAGAAAAAATATTTCGGTTACAAAATGGGGCTTTTACATGATGGACCTTAACGGCAGTGTCATGTGCACTGACATTGATGGCCCTGCGATGAATTTTGAGTCCTATAATCTCAATGAATCCTCACCACTCATTTTTACGAATATACCACTCCACAATGATCCCACGGGCTTTGAGCATTTTATTGAATTGTGCCAAAATCGTGAAATGTGGCTTCGAGAAAAACTGGCGCGCCGTAAAACCCAACACACTCTAGATTTATTAACAGACGTTAAAGATCAAAAAGTTCGTAAGTGGATTCATCCAGTCTCGACTCTTTCAACCATTGGAGCGATTCAAATTAATCTGGCAAAGGGAATAGTTCACGTCAAAGAAGGAAGCACTGCTTTGACTTCTTCCGATGCGATCCTGGAGTTTTCTCTGGAAGATAAAAATGCCATTAAGCTTATAAAAAAGGCCGATGAACCAAATGATTTTGAGAAATCCTGGAAACATGCTTCTTTGGCGCAAAGCCATTTTGACCAGGGGGACTGGGACCTCGCCTATCATCACCTGCAAATGGCCGAGGCCATGACGACCCATCCGGCATGGAAAGAGATTTTTAAATTCTTTCTTTGTGTATGGAATTACAAATTTATTGATAAAAAACGAGAATTGGCCTTGGTCTACCGGGACCTAAAAAAAATCAATGTTCCCGACTCGCTAAATGATCAATGGGTTTTTATGTGCATGCGAATGGAAAGGAGGCTAGGAATGGTTATTACAGTTAGCTCATCCCAAGTATCCCCTAGTCTTCAAAACCAGTTTAAACTTGAACTTGAGGCCCCCATGGCGCTTTTCACAACCTGGATGAAACTCCTCTACCCAAGAATTGAATTATTAGATGTTTTCTCTCCTCATCATAGATAAAAAAAGGTAAAAAGAATCCTATGGGATTACTGTACGTGTTTCCAGTTTCACTGGAAGAAAAAGATTTTGCGATCGTTAAGAACCAAACCATAACTCTAAAGACTTATGGCCTTCCTTACCTTTTTTGGGGCTATGCTTCAGCTGCCATCATGATGATCTTATTTATGTTCCTTGCAATCAAGGACCCAGTCCTCAAACTAATCGCATTGGGAGATGAAACTGACTCGATGCTGGGTTACAGTCTTTTGACTTTCATAGCCCTGCTTCCAGTATTTATTCTTTCCGTGTTTTTTTATGAAAAACGAATCATTAAATCTCAAAAATCAATTTCTCTAGAATATCGAATCTTTGGAATTAAGATTTTTACTGAAAGCTTTACCGCCTCTGAAGCCGAGCCCTTTGCCATAAATCCCTACCTCTCCTCACCCAATCAGGCGAGAATTCAAGGAGGAGAGGATTCGGCTAACTTTCAGAACAAAGGCTACTTCACATTAAAGCTTAAGGCCGATAATGGGAAAACGATACTCATTGATCGCCATTCTAGAAAAGCTGATTTAGTTAAATTAGAAGAGCTGCTGAAGAAATTTCATTAGAAGATATAATTTAAACCAAGACCAATTCTGCTTCCGATAAAAGTTGGCTCAATATCATTATACGGATTCGGTGCCTTAAAACCGGAAAGTTTCGTGTAGTAAAACCCTCCATACCCTTCAATGCCCCATGACTCTCCCATCCGATAAGAGAGGGCCAATCCACTGCCGGTACTAAAGCCGTAACCATTAACTCGAAAAACATCACCTAAAGCGTAGGTCGCAAAAGGCACCACGAAAAACTGCGCCAAAAACTTTAACTGAAAGCGATTGGTTTCTATGATTCGCGCGCCGACACCTGTACCAAATTCAAAGGCACTAAATTCTTCGTTTTGGGCCTTGGCCTTCATGTAATTAAACAGAATATCTAAATCCCACTTTGAACTAATCTTCGCTCCACCACGAATCCCTAGTCCAAGCCAGTTAACTGGATCCTTGTCAGTGAGTTTATCATTGGCCTTTTTTAAATTAATTTGACTAGAATAGTTAAAAAGAGAAACTGAAGAGTTTGATTTTTTTTCTTCGATTGTGATCATTTTAAATCGCTCTGCCACCAAACGATTAGAGTTCATACTTTCTTTTTCGGTACTCACATCAATCACACGAATATAAGAAATTTTTCCCGAGACCACGATGGGATAAACTTGAGATTTGTTACGAGCAATATCCCCAACCTTGATACGCTTACCTTTTCGGACATACCCGACAGGAGCACTCATCTGATCATCAGCATAAATCACGGCTTCTTCAGCTGTCACCATAGCATCTTGCGAAGCCAACATATTTTGGCAGAAAAATATCGGTATAAGAGTGGCACCGACAAGAGTGAGGTTTCGAAGTGATTGGAATTTAAGAAGAATGAATCGTCTCATGAGTTTTCCGACCTTCTTAGTCTAGAAATGCTAAAATATGATGAATCATTTTAAGTTTAACCTGACCCAAGAAAAAAGAGGAGCAAAAAACACCAATAACTTAATTTCTTTTGCGAGCTTCCGAAGAGTCAACTGTAATGGGTTTAACCTCAAGGATGATTTTATGAAGAGTGTATGGAAAAATTTATCGTTAGTGAGTATGGGTCTATTGATCTATAGCTGTAATGAAAAAGTTTCACCCCAACTTCAAAGTGGTAGTTCCACTACTATTCCAAGTGCTTCCATTCCTGAAGAATATTATTTTAAAGTCACAAATAACTCGGCAGCTGTTTTAAATTATAAACTTCACAGGACTGGCGCCGGCAATGCAAACGTCGATTGCAAAGTAAACTCCACAGGAACAGCTTTTAGTAGCGACCTGTATATAAGTGAAAATGCCACTGCCCATGATTTAAAAAGTTACGACATGTCTTGCTACCTAGAAGCTGAAGAGCTTTCTATGTTTTATAATGGTCTGAGTTTCAAAATTGAGGCCTCAAAGAATACCTGTGAGTACGTCGCTTATGCGCCTTACTCCTACTATGATGCTATTCCGGGGTCATCTGGTACGACTTACGTGGGACTCACATGTGACTCGGGTACCGGAGTCTCAGATGCCGATATTACCGCTTTGAATTCTCCTGCAACATGGGGAGGCGGAACTAAACTGTCGTGTGGATATATGGTGGACATCACAGTTCCCGAGGTAAGTAGAATTCAGCGCCCAATCCCAACAGACAAACAAAAACTCTGTGCCTATGACTATGCAACCAACCATGGAGGCAATGGACAGAATTGTGATACTGGAATCATTTCATTTATGATTTACAATTTTTATGACACAAACCCATTACTAGGTGGAGTCCAGCTAGGAAGTAGTTATGTTGACACTCCAGATAATGAATGTGGCGGAACTATCGCAGCTTGCGTACAGGGAGCCATCAGAAAAGTTTCTCCACTTACCGGTATGACTAGAGGTTCAGAAATTTGGAGCACAAGCTTAAATACCGACTACTCTGCAACTTATGAGTTGCCTGCACTGATTGGAAAGAGATCAGCAATGCATGATATTGTGAACTATCGAAGAGGACTCGCAGCTCCTGATTTAAATTTTCTGGATTATACCTATTTGACTGCAGGAACACGATGGGCAGATACCATTTATAACAAGGCCTTTGATCCAAAACTAATGGAAAACTATGCTGCTAATAAATATCCTGACGGCACTGAAATTATCGACGCTCCTGCTATCTTGGCCAAATCTCAGATCTTGGGTTACACGAATACTCCTTACGCAGCTGATCCGTATCTCGGGACTGCAGCTCGCGTAAACCCCTTTTATACTTTTTACTGTCTAGACCGTGGCATGGAAATTAAGGCAAGAATCAGAATGGTTGTAAGGGACTGGGATAGAGTTTTCCCTAGCACATCAACAAATCTAGAACTTGTTTCAGACGTCTATATGGGTGCAACCGCTAGACAAGACTTACCTAGTGACCAGGAAGAAAACACTGGGGATCCAGGATATTACAATTACTTTAATGATAAAGATGACTGGGACGTGTTAGTTTGGATGCAAAGAACAGATCCAAACCTAACTGGAACTTATGATCCTGGAGACACGAAATGGTCGCCATGGACTCCTGGAGCGAGCTCGGCCCTCGCCTGGTGGAATCCTTCAATCTTTCCCAATCAAGGACCAGTTCCCTAAAATAAAAAAGCCCTCTTACGAGGGCTTTTTTATTAAGTATATTTTCTTTCGAAATTATTTTTCCATGTAGTTTTTAACTTTATATTTAGAACCCATGTACCAAAAAATTAGTGCAAAGATTCCCATCAAAGCTGCAAAAAACAAGAAGTATCCAGTTGAAGCAATTGGGAAGAAGTTAATTTTTGCAACGTAAGCAGTAATTAAGTTACCGAAAAATACTGTCAGTAACCAAATAGACATCACTGATGACTTCATGGCACGTGGGGCCTGAGTATAAGCAAACTCAAGACCTGTAATTGAAATCATGACTTCTGCCATCGTAATAACAAGGTACGGAAAGAACTGCCACATAACGTTTACGTTACTCTCACCTGTCGTATCCATTGATACCTGGATCAAAGCAATAATTACAAATGAAGCTGCAGCAACAAACATACCCCAAGTAATACGACGAATCGGAGTCGTTTTAAGTCCCATTTTATCAAGTAACGGATAGAGACCCATTGAGAACAACGGAATCAATCCCATAACCATAATTGGGTTCCAAGCCGCGATTTGAGAAGCCTCAAACTGCATACCCATAAAATTAAGATTCATTTTTGAAGCCTGAATCACCCATGAAGATCCATGTTGGTCAAACAGTGCCCAGAAAACTGAAATAGCAGCAAAAAGTTTTGCAATATCAAGAACAGATTTCGTTGCTTCGATATGCTCTTTAGTATGCTCCCCTTCGGCAACATCCAAGAATGATTGACCAGCTTTTCTCTTGCTTTGATTTCCCATCGCAGAAAAAAGAACCGCAAAAAATCCATGGCCATCAGATTTAGTGGGAGGAACGTGAACGAATTCCTTACGACCCATCCAAAATACGATAGTAGCAAAGAACATGAGAACACCTGGAATTCCGAAAGCAACAGAAGGACCGTAGTGCTTAAGAGTCCAAGGAGTGACAAGTGTTGAGAAGAATGAACCAAAGTTGATCATGAAGTAGAACAACTCATAAACTTTTTTAAGTAGATGTTGTTGATTCGCTTTGAACTGATCCCCTACGTGAGCAGAAACGCAAGGCTTAATCCCACCAGATCCAAGAGCAATAAGTCCTAGACCAACATAGAGACCAGTGCTGTTTTCCCAAATTGAAAGGACCGCATGGCCAGCGCAATAAACAAGAGAAAGATAAAGGATCGTTTTGTATTTACCCCAAATTCTGTCCGATATGAAGGCACCAAGAACTGGGAAGAAGTAACAGAGACTTGAAAAAATGTGGTAAGTGAAAGTTGCATCAGCTTCCTGAAACAAAAGAACCTGAATCATGAATACTGTCAGGATCGACTTCATCCCGTAGTAACTGTAACGCTCACAAGCTTCATTCCCCACAATGTATTTAATTTGTGATGGAAATTTGTTGTCGGCTGCTTCTAAGCTCGCAGATGACGAAATGGTCTGTGACATTCAAAACTCCTTAAAAGGTTCTCTTTATTAATCGTTGTCTTTTTTATCGCTATCTTCTGATTCACTATAAGTAAAAGCTTTAGGTTTTTTCCCGCCGCCTAATTTTTTAGGCTTACTTGGATCATCCCCTTCGTTTTCCCAGTGACGATACCAATCATCCGATGGTTTCTCTCTATTTTTTTCCTCATTTTCTCTGACCGCTTTTACCACTTCTTCGCGCTTTTTTAGGATAGTTGTGGTGCTTTTTGGCCCTGAAGCCTGAGTATTGGTCGTAGATCTGTCGTGAGCCGTAATATCAAGGGTCACATCCCCTGTGATCTTGGTCTGACAGGATAGGCGCTCTTTAGTGATGTGAAAAACATTCCCCAAAAGGCGAAGCTCTTCAAATGTTTGCGGCGTGAGATTCAACTCTCCGGACTTCACCACAATCATGCAATCACCACAGCTGGCGCAACCACCACAGCTGGATTTAATTTTTTTTCCGGCTTTTTTAAATTGAGTCAGAAGATTCTCTTCACCGTTAATGGTGAGAACTTCTCCAGAAGGCCAAAGGGTGCATTTGTAATCGCTCATACTACTTTCTTTAATTGTCTTTCGATGGTCTCAAGAATTTTGCCCTTGAGCGGTTTTAATAAAAAATTCAGGTCAACTTTGACCAAAGCTTCTGTCTCAGTGAAATGAATAGTAGCACTAAAACCTGTGCCCTTGGCGTCAATTGTATGTTTGGCCTCATCAATAGTAGTTGCGGCTTTCACTCCAAATTTGGCTATGACTTCTGGAATCAGTTTTTTGGCGGCATCAAAGCCATGTTTTTTGTCAGTTATATTTGAATAGGGAACTTTTAAGTCCATTTGGAATCCTTTTGATTAACGAGTTCCGGTGGAGCCGAATCCACCTGCCCCTCTTTGTGTGTCACTTAGATCTTCAGTTGTAACGAATTTGGCCTGAAGAACCGGGGTGATAACAAGTTGGGCGATTCTAAGACCATGCTCAATCACGTAATCATTGTTGCCGAAATTTCCGATAATGATGTTCACTTCTCCGCGGTAGTCGCAATCAATCGTTCCTGGGGAATTGACAACCATCAGGGGCGACTTGAGTGAGAGACCAGACCTAGGTCTCACTTGAATCTCATGACCAAAGGGAATTTCGACGCAAAGACCAGTGGGAACGAGTACTCGCTCCCCTGGTTTTACGATAATTGATTTTTTTTCTGGGATGCTGGCACGAATATCTGCACCAGCGGCTCCCTCAGTCGCGTAGAAAGGAAGTTCAAAACTCACGTCATAATGAGCGAGGGTTTTTACTTTCACTTCAATCATATTACTTCACTTTTTTTGCAAGTGGAGCGATGTCACGGATTGAAAGTTTGATCTTACCAAAACGATCCACTTCCATAACTTTCACGTCAACAAGTTGACCTTCAGTTAGGTATTCATTTGGATCATTTACGCGCTCATTAGCAATTTCAGAAACGTGAACAAGACCAGCAAGTCCTGGAACGATATCAACAAAAGCACCGTATTCTTTAATCGTAACAACAGTACCTTTATAAACCGCACCGATCTTAGGACCGTTCAATTGCATTTCTGCCAAAGAGATCACTTCATCGATTTTAGCAACGTCTACGCCGAGAACTTTAACAGTTCCGTCTTCTTGAACGTCCATAGTAACTTTGAAGCTTTCTTGAAGAGCTTTAATGTTTTTTCCACCAGGTCCAATAAGAGCGCCGATTTTGTCTGGAGCAATTTTGAACATTTTGATTTGAGGAACACCTGCTTTAAAGCCTGTTCTACCAGTAGAAATGGTTTTAGCCATTTCGCCAAGGATATGAAGACGAGCTTCTTTAGCTTGAGCGAGTGCTTTTTGGAAAATTTCTTCAGAGATACCAGCAATTTTCATGTCCATTTGAATGGCAGTAATACCATCAGCAGTACCAGCAAGTTTGAAATCCATATCACCTAAATGATCTTCATCACCAAGGATGTCTGTGAGAATTTTATACTTGTCGCCCTCTTTAATTAGACCCATTGCAATTCCTGCAACTGGAGACTTAAGTGGAACACCTGCATCCATCAGCGCCATTGAACCTGAACAAACTGAACCCATAGATGAAGAACCGTTTGATTCTAAAACTTCACAGGCAACACGTACTGTATAAGGGAAATCAGCTTGAGAAGGCATAGCTTTTTTAAGAGCACGTTCAGCAAGGTTTCCGTGACCAATTTCACGACGACCAACACCTCTGTAACCTTTAGCTTCACCAACTGAGAACGGAGGCATTGTATAATGAAGGTAGAATTTATCATATCCAACACCGTGGATAGAGTCATACATCTGCTCGCCTTCTTTACCACCGATAGTTACAGCAGCAAGAACTTGAGTCTCTCCACGTGTAAACAAAGATGATCCGTGAACAGAAGTAAGAATACTTGTTTCAGTTTCGATAGCACGAACTTTAGTCACAGGACGACCAGCAATACGTTTTTCTTCGTTAAGGATATCTGCTCTCATCAGTTTATAGAGAACTTCATCAGTCACTTTAGCTGCTTCTTTTCCGAAGTCAGTAGTTTCAGTAAGACCGTATTTAGCAAAGTTTGTTTTAAGTGCTTCTTTAATTTTCTTTTTGAAAACAGAAGTAGCAACAGTTCTGTCTTGTTTGCCATCGATTGAAAGAACTTTACGAGCATCAGCCGTGAAGTCAGCCATAGCTGCAGTCATTAAAGCTTCGTTAGGATTTACGGGAACGAATTCACGTTTTTTCTTACCTACTTCTTTGGCCATTTGATCAAGAAGACCGCAATACTCTTTAATGTTCGTGTGACCAAAAACAATTGCTTCAAGCATATCTGCTTCAGAAACTGTATTGGCTTCACCTTCAACCATGAGGATGGCTTCTTTAGAACCAGCAACAAGAAGTTCAAGTTCAGAAGTTTTAAATTGCTCTTTGGTAGGGTTTAAAACTAATTTGCCATCAATTTTCCCAACTTTTGAATAGCCCATTGGACCATTGAAAGGAACATCAGAAATCGCCAAACAAGCAGCAGCTCCAAGACCTGCAAGGACTTCAGGATCTCCGCCATTGGCCTTGATTGAAAAAACTTGAGCAGTAATAACTGTTTCGTTTAAGAAACCTTCAGGAAACAAAGGACGAAGAGGACGATCGATTAAACGCATGATCAAAATTTCTGCGTTTGAAGGACGGCTTTCTCTTTTCATAAAGCCACCAAGGAATTTCCCTGCAGCATAAAATTTTTCTTTATAATCAACGAGAAGTGGAAAGAAATCCAAAGCGTCGTTCACGTCGCGAGCACAGCCTAAAGTGACAAGAACCTGAGTGCCTTCGCACGACACCATTACTGCGGCGTCAGCTTGCTTAGCAAAACGGCCAGTCTCTACGGTTACTTCTTTGCCGCCGTAGTTGATTCTAAATTCTTTCTTGTTGTTAATCATAGATTCTCCTAATGGATCAATCACAACGCTTACATACGTTATGCTTATATTTGTTTGTTTTAGGGGGAGTATTTTGAAGTCGGGAGTTTGAGAGATAAAAAGAAGATTGAAATGAAGTCGATCTACTATTTATCTCTGAAAACGCTCCTGTTACCTCTATTTACATCCTAAAAATGAAAGGGGCCCGTAAAGGCCCCTTCTTAAAAAAATTACTTACGTAGACCAAGCTCAGCGATGATTTTGGTGTAGCGTGCTTCATCAGTTGCGCTTAAATGCTTCAACAATGAACGACGTTGACCAATGATCTTCATTAAACCTCTCATTCCTGAGTGATCTTTCTTGTTTTTTTCGAAGTGAGGAGCAAGAGCTTTAATCTTCTCAGTGATGAGAGCGATTTGAACTTCTGTAGATCCAGTGTTCTTCTCGTTAGCGCCAAATTTCTTTACTACTGCGGCTGTTGTTTCTTTAGTCAGCATTTTTGTCTCCGTTGCCCAAGTATCAAACTTTCTTTGAAACCTAGTACAAGGTCTAGGCGGCGTTATTGCCACCGTTTCCTCGATAAATTATGAACTTATATCAGGTTTTAGCGAATAAAATCAGACATGTAAATCTTTAATTGCTCAATGAGCCGTTCTTCAACTTGGCGTATTCTTTCTCTTGAAACACCATACTGGTCAGCAATACTTTGCAGGCTTTCAGGCACCTCACTAAGTAGTCGTTTTTTAAAGATTTCTTGGTCTCGTGGCTTGAGCCCTTTGACGAACTCGCCGAGGTTGCTTTGGAGAATCTCTAAATTTTGAAGATCGGCCAACATGGCCTCTGGATTTTCACCATCGTCCCCAATTAAATCTCCTAGGGTTTGATGCCCACTGTCATCTAAAGGCTTATCTAAGCTCACTTCTTGGCCATATGTGCCAAGACGGTGATCCATCTCAATGACCGCTTTTTCAGAGACACCTAGGTTTTCTGAAAGAAGCTTCACATCGGGATTGATACCCATGCTCATGAGACGTTGTTTTTCTCGCATGAGATTGTAGAACAATTTTTTTTGTTCCTGAGTTGTTCCAATTTTAACTAAGCGAAAATTATCCAAAATAAACTTAAGAATATAAGAGCGAATCCACCAGCTGGCATAATAAGAAAGCTTGGCACCTTTGGCCGGATCGTATTTGGAAACGGCTTTCATAAGCCCAATATTCCCCTCTTGAATCAAATCCATTACGTTTTTATAGGCGTTTTTATATTCGAGAGCAATTTTAACCACCAAACGCAAATTTGCCAGGACCAACTTTTTAGCAGTATCAATATCGCCAGTTTCTAGTAACTGAAGCGTTAATTCTTTTTCTTCTTCAAGAGTTAGAAGCTTATGTCTTGAGATCTCTTTGAGATAAAGAGTTAGTGGATCTTGAACTTTTAAACTGGATGATTTGCGAATTACCGGCAGATGTTGAGCGATCTTAGGAATCAATTCCTCATCATCGGAAAAAATTTCGATGACATCTGATTTCTTTGCAGAATTAATGATTTTCTTATCTGAAATGATCTCCGGAGTTTGCTCCGTTTTTTTCTTTGCCATAAACACAAACTGGGATTGACTGGTTTTAATTCTGATTTAGGTTAATGAGAAGAGGAGGAAAAGTCTACAGGTTTAATTTAAGTCTACCTGCACCAACATCAGCTCGGTAACGCAAATAACTAATCGCAAAAATGCCATAGGAAAATCTTACAGGTACTTTGAACATCTCGTCTTGATAGCTGTCAAACATAGGACCTTTGTAGGCCAACATCTGTTCCACCAATTCTTCTACAATTAATCTCGAAAATTCTTGATTCCACATCTTCTGGCGAAAATATTTCTGCTTCTCTTTTAATTGTATATCTAAATATTTTGCAATTTGATCCCGTAATACAGTTCTGCCCTCCTCATCAATATTATTTGATAATTCAATCCATTTTGAACGAACTTGTCTTAGATAGTTTTTAGAAAGTTTTAAATCAAAAGAGAGTGCTAATTTGTCAGTTTCATCTACTATCCGGTCCATTTCCCCTAAAGTCACAGAGAAGTCCAATATAAATCCTTGAGTTCGAAGTGCTAATCTTTCTCTTCGAGGCTGTGCCTTTATTTTCAGAGACTCCTCAAACAACATGTCTTTAGAAAATGTTTTTAAAATTTCGTTGGCCCATTTGGTCCATCTTACATCAATACTACTTTTGGCAATGGCCGGAATATCTCGATAAGTTTCGACTCCGAAAATGGCATCTGGTACCCCAGTCATTAGAGAGATAAAGAAATTTGTTTCAAAAATGGGATCTTCAAGCTCCATTTTTTTCATCCAATTTCTTACAACAGGAACGGTGTTGGGTCCGGAATAGTCTTGAAATTTGAAATGATGACAATAAAGTTTTGCAAGATCCGTGTATAAACCCGTTGAACCAACTGACCTTGGAAAAGTTTGTTTAAATTGATCCATGGAGACCTTCCGGCATATCAGATCGTTGCAGGTCACTTGAGCAGTATCCGAACTAGGCACCTGATTGATCTTTTTTAATTTTGGATCATATCGATCCTGAACTCCCGACATGTTCTTGATCATAAATGCCATAATGAAACTGTTGTTAAGATAAGGCACCATCATTCGGTAATCAGCAACGTCCCCACCCCAAGAACAAAAAGATTTAAAACTATTAATCGCTTGATCAAATTCATTGGAGCGAGCAGAGCTGGATTCAGTCGTTGATTTATAAAGGGGTGTCATAAAGGGAGACCCCTCAACTGAAGGAAGGATATTTTTTTGGGGATTTTTAAAGTAGTAAGCCAAGGACTGTTCAAGACGCTTAATGGAAAAGACAGTAATATTTTTTGAACAATAATTTTGAATCAGATTCTTGGATAACTTATTAAATGACTCTTCGGATAGCTCAAATTTATTGGCATAGGCGCCAATCGCTTTAACACTAGTGTCAAGACCGATGTACTGAACAGTTGCCACCATTGAGCGCTTGGCCTGTTTCTCCATCCAACTACTGGCATAGGTAGGAGTGGAATATAGGTTGCAACTCTCCTTAAGAAGAGACCCACTCTCGAAGGTGCTTTGATACAAGCGAAGTTTGGTATTTTCTCCGTCCTGAGATTTGTCATAAATATCGCTAAAAATAAAGCTCAGAGGGTCTTGTTGATATTCATTTACGGCTTCACCCAAAAGAA
This sequence comes from Bacteriovoracaceae bacterium, assembly GCA_947448095.1. Taxonomy (GTDB): domain Bacteria; phylum Bdellovibrionota; class Bacteriovoracia; order Bacteriovoracales; family Bacteriovoracaceae; genus Peredibacter. Next base: position 21,349 of record CANFNN010000015.1, read on the forward strand.
TACCCTCCACCGGGACAAGGGCGAAAACACGCAAAC
>CANFNN010000016.1 GCA_947448095.1 Bacteriovoracaceae bacterium
GAACCAAAGCCTGATGGTTTGAGAGCCGGCAGCTTTAGAAAGTTTAAAGATTCTTTCGACTTCATTCACGTCATAATTTGCATCGAGGTACTGACTTGCATAGTGATTTTTAAACCAGGCCTGATTGAAGCCAACGTTAATAGCGAAGGCGTGATTCATAAAGAGGGCAGTCAAGATTACGAAAAAGTAATTGAATTTCATCATTTCTATCCAATCGAATTTGTACTTTAAAATATTTTTTATTATACAATCAGATGATGAAAATCTTATTCATTCTTCTTCTTACAATGTCGTCATGGGTCAAAGCAGACGACCAAAATCCAAGTTTCTTTTTCCTAACCGCCAAATATCAGCCTCCCTTTATGCAATATTTGAGTGGTCCACAACCTTACTCATCTCGTCCACTATTAGGGACTACGGCTTCGGCTAAATCTTTCATAGATTCCTTGGGCTATTTGCCGCTTGACCGAGATGGTTCACCCGTTTTGGGCTGCACGGGCGTGGCACATGTGCAGGAGGGAAGTTTGGCCGTCTCACAATTCAAAGTCTGTATCAGATCCCTTGACCGAGTTGCTCTCTATCGAAATGTAGAATTATCCCAGAGTGAAATCTTTAACGAAGAGAAAATTATCCGAGACCGCATGGAGGAGCTTAAGTTTGCGACTCCTAAGAAGGCTTACGGCGAAGTCTATTGGAAGTCCGGTGGACCGGCGGAGCAGCCAGTTATTCATCCTTCAACCAAAAAACAATTGTCACCCTAATCAAAAAGTTTTTTTCATGACTACTTTCAAGCGAGCTATAAGCGTGATTGAAGATGATCTGGATAAACTTCAGGTCGCTTATATCGATGAAGAAGATGACATAAAACAAATGAAGCTGGTTCGAAGATTTGATCAATTCTTAAAAGAAGCTACTGATACCGATCAAATAGATCGAATTGCTGTAGGGGTCACTATTCACAACTGGGTAAGAGAGACTCTTGAATAGCTCAAAGAATTAATTCAAGAATCCAGTCCCGGTCTTTGTATTGATATCCGTTCCAGTTGAAAATAAAATCTTTCTCCGAAATTTTCTTGAATCCTAATTTGACATAAAATTCAATTGCCGATTTGTTTTGGTCATAAACCGATAACCATATTGATTTTTTTCCATTCAATACGGCCTGGTTTTTTATATGGAGGAATAATTTCTTTCCAAGACCCTGTCCCTGGTGCCTATTGATGAAATACAGTTTTTCTATTTCTAGACGCGGATCCATTGCTTCGGATTTGGTCTTGGCATAGCCAATTAATTCATTCTCAGCTTCTAAGAGATAAAACGTTACGTCTGTCTTTTGTAATTCTACTGCCAGCTTCTGTTCATTAAATGTCTCATCCACGTAGGCCTGAAGTAGGGCGCTATTTTCAGGGTTTAAATGGACGTAGGTTTCATAGAAAGTTGAGCTAGCGATCTTACACAGGCCCATGTTATCTGAGTAGATTGCTTTCCTTATCGTGAATGGATTCATTTGGGTCTTCATTTCCTTATTCTATCACGAAAACGGCAAAAAATTCCTCCCCTGATCCCGAGCCTAATCTCTTTTTCCTAATCAGCCGAAAAGCTAGTTACCAAAACTCTTTTCCAGGATGGATAGATGAAAAACTTACTTTTAGGTCTTTCTTGTTTCGCTCTTTCTTTCAACACATTTGCTCACACTTCATCTACTGATACTCAAGCCGCTAAAATGAACTTTGCTCCTGTTCATCTTCGTCTGGCAGATAATATCGCGACTCAAAGCTTAAAAGTTGTTCCTGGCTCTGTGGCCGGTTTTAATAGTTATCCACAAGAAAAGCAAACCATGGAAGCAGCTTTTCATTTGGTTGAGCAGGTCATTAATTCAGAAGAATTTAAGCAACGTGTAGTCAACTACGTTGATAAAAGTGGTAAACGCAGCTACACCAACAATCGTGGACTTACTAATGAACAAGTTTATGAATACATCTTGTCTGGTAAAGAAATGATCGACGGGGATAAAACTCCGGGAGAAATGAATTTTGATATCTCTCGCTATAACAAAAGTTGGAGCAAGGTTATTGGCTACACCAATCAAGGTTCTGATAATGTGATTCATGTTAACGGAAAGTTTTATCGCGGATTCTCAGCTGCTGATATTACTGGGAATATTACTCACGAATGGATTCACCTTTGTGGCTTCGTTCACGACAATGCTGCTGATCATGATTCAGTACCATATGCTGTTGGCTACATCATGGGTGATCTTGCTAAGAAGTTAGTTAAGCAAGGTTACCTTGATTAATTTTCTAAGAACTTTTTTGAATTCATAAGAAAGGCCCCATCAATGGGGCCTTTCTCATTTTAACACTCAACTATCCTTCATTACATAATTCACATTTCTTGAATCAATGTGGAAGCTTGAGTTTCTTGTTTTGATTTTATTAATTCTCATCACTTAGGCTTGATCACTAGGAACCTCTTACCCTCTTCGAGACAAAAATGCTCCGTGGCATCATGACGTCTCAATCAATTTCAAGGCGGCCATGAAGGCCACTTAACACCAAGGAAGGAACATGAAAAAAATGATGGCGATTTTTCTCATGACGTCGCTATTAAGCGTCTCATGTAACAAGTCAGGCGGTGGTACTAGTAGTAGCACAGAAGGACAAACTACTCCCTTAACAGGAGCAACAGGAGCAACTGGGGGAGTCACCTCACCAATAGCCAATACAGCTTTGGATCCTTTGGCCCTAAGTTTTGGGACAAACATCACCCTCGTCAGTTTTACGGCAGATCAGGAGGCCAAATATAATAAGGCGATTGAGATCGTCAAACTAGTTGTTGCGACTGATAAGTTTAAAAATGATGTGGTGAATTTTACTTACAATGGACAGAAAGCTTTTATTGATAATAAAGGCATGACCAATGCTCAGGTTTATCAATCAATTCTTGATGCAGCAGAGACACTTCAGCCGATTAAGAATAATACAATGGACCTAGAAGTTGAACTCTATTACGCCGCGAATACGATTGTTGGTTATACCAATGGTGGGACGAAAAGAATTTGGGTGAATACCAAGTTTTTTAATTCATTTCAAGAAAACAGTGTCGCAGGAAACCTGTTTCATGAATGGTTGCATAAGCTCGGCTATACCCACGCTGTTGCATCTACCCCGACAAGACCTTATTCCATCCCATATGCCGTTGGTTACATCATGGGGAATATTGGAAAAAACTTTCTTTAATAAATGCTAAACTAGCACAAGGATCTGTATGAAAAAGTTTCTGATTGTTTTAAGTCTATTTGCAGCTCTTTCTGCCATGGCGGAAATTGATCAAGCAACGATGAAGTCCACTGAACCAAAGGCAGGTGAAGTGGATGCGGCAAGGGCCTGCTTTCAAGAGTTAGAAACTTTTGGATGCCGGCATCCTCGAGAAGATCTCGAACAGTTTAAATCCTGTATGGAAAATATTTACTCGTCCCTTACTCCAGCTTGCCAGTCAAGGATAGGGGAACTCTATGGGAAAAAGAAATAAATCTCACAAAGGTCCTAAGGGAATACCACCTTGGGACCTTCTTTATTTAGCTTTCGAGTTTTTTTCTTAATTCAATGAATGGCTTCTCAATAAAACGGTACGATCCATAGGCCATGATTGTGGTGACGATGGCACCGATGATGACGGTTAGTATTTTGGGCAGAAAAGTAAACTTATATCCAACCGCTAATCCCCAAGAGTGATAAAGATAAATTGAGAAAGACAGACTTCCAAGAAAAATCATAGATTTTGAATTAAGCCAAGACCATAACGGGTGGTATGAGAGTACCACTAGTTGCAGAATAAAAATCCCCATAAGGAGGGATTGTAAAGTCAGACCTATAGAATAGTGGATTTTTTCGGAAACTAAATTCAGCGAAACAATAGCGACTAAGGTAGCAATCGGAAACAGGTAATGACGAGTCAGTTGATGAATAAGATTCTCCGCCTCTTTGAGATTTACCAGAACTCCTAGTAAGCATCCAATCGCGAGACTATCAAAACGAGTATCAAAAGCATTGTAAACGTAGGCGTCAGAAAAATTTAACGAGAGATAAGCAAAAGAGCGCCAACTCATGACTCCTAAAATGGATACGACTAAAAATTTTAACAACGTCTTTGGTCCACGTCTGTAGAAAAAGATAAATAGAAAAGGCCAGACAAGATAAAATTGCTCTTCAAGAGAAAGTGACCAATACAGGTCAAAGCCCGTAGGGGGGTGACCGTTAAAGGCATTATAATAATTTCCCCAATAAGTGAGCATTGAGATGGCATGCGTAAAATTGATCGGCAGTTTTAAAGCGTATTTCGCTAAGATCGTAAAACCGACTGCGACGTAGAAAGCCGGCATAATCCGAAATAGCCTTCTTATGTAAAATTTCTTGAGATTGATTTTTTTGTGCACCTTCCATTCACGCGTAAAGATCCAACAAAACAAAAAACCACTGAGGACCAAGAAATAGGTGACACCATCTCCCGCATGAAGCGGAATCCCGCCATGATCAAACAGCACGCACATCGCAGCAAAAAATCTTAGGCCATCGAGGCTAGGTAAGTAGGCTTGATTAAAAAGAGAAGTGATTTTTCCAGGCACGATTATCCTTATGGTTTTTAATGTACCCATCGTATCAGTTTTTCTATAATCGGAGCATGAAAAAAACTCTCATGCTACTTGTCCTGTTTACAAATATTTTCTCGGTCTTTGCCGATTCAGGTCTGCAGACGACAGCCGAGAAATCTTCTTGGGTGAAAACTGGCAATGCGCAAGAAACAGAAAAGCTCTGTTTGGAGTTCCAGCGTCAATTCCCTAAAGATGTGAAGTGCCTTACTTATGGTGTGACGCCTGAAAAACGCAAAATGTTTTATATGGTGATTGGCGATACTCATTTGCCTATTGTGTGGGTTCAGGCGGGAATTCACGCTGGGGAAATCGATGGAAAAGATGCCGTCTTTTGGCTTTTAAGAGACATCCTAGAAAAGAAAATTAGTCCCAGTCCGCTTAAAGGTTTGTGTCTCGTATTTATCCCCATCGTTAATCTGGATGGCCATGAAAGAATTGGTAAATGGAACCGTCCCAACCAAATCGGGCCAGAAGAAATGGGCTGGAGAACGACCTCTCAAAATTTCAATTTAAACCGTGATTTCATGAAAGCCGATGCCCCTGAAATGAGAGACCTCTTAAAAATTTGGCATAAAATGAATCCGGCCATAAGTCTTGATTTGCATGTCACTGACGGAGCGCAGTTTCAACCAGAAGTCGGACTAATTGTGCTGCCCAATGATAATCACGGAACAAGCTCCCTTCATCAATCAGGGAAAGCGTTTGAGCTTGATCTGCTTGAAAAAATGAAGCAAAAGAATCGTTTGGCATTGCCATTTTATCCTAGCTTTGAAAAACATGATGATCCGTTGTCTGGAGTTGCTCGCTATGTTGCTACGGCCAGATTTTCTCATGGCTACTGGTTTAATAACAATCGCTTGGGCATGCTAGTTGAAACTCATTCGTGGAAAAATTATGCCAACCGAGTCCAAACTCATCGAGACACTGTTCTCTCAACTTTAGAAATTGCTCAAGTGCATGCTAAAGATTGGTCCCTGGCCGGCCAATCTCTTGATAAGCAAATGCTTGCGGGAAAAACAGTAGATCTCGAATATAAGCATACAGAGAAATCTCACTTAATTGATTTTCCTGGTTATAAATTTACCCAAGGCCAGTCTTTGGTCTCAGGTGAAAAGGTGATTAAGTATGAACCAAGTATCAAAGAAGTTTGGAGTGTGCCGTTTTATGAAGAACTCTCTCCCAGTCTTAGTGTTGAGGCACCCGAATTAGGCTATTTCATTCAGGCGCAGGATATGGAGTGGCTTCTTCCTAAGCTTAAGGCCCATGCCATTGAGTTTAAACCTTGGACTCAAGCAACTCCGATTGGGATAAAAGTGTTTAGAGCGACCAAAACTGAATTTTCTCCTAAACCTTTTGAGGGTCATCAGACTCTCAAAGTAGAAGGCCAATGGGAAAATGAAGAGATGAAGCTATCTCATGGATCAATTTTTATTCCAATCAATCAGGCCAAAGGGCGAGTTATTCTTCAACTGTTTGAACCCATGGCCCAGGATTCGTTTTTAGCTTGGGGATTTTTTAATCGAGCTTTTGAGCAAAAAGAATACATGGAAAATTACGTTGCTGAAGATGTTGCGACTGAGATGCTCAAAAATCCTGAAATCCGCAAAGAGTTTGAAAGTAAATTACAAGCTGATGCTGATTTTGCCAAAGACCCAGAAAAACGCTTTGAATTCTTTTACCGCAAACATCCTTCCTGGGATGAAAGATTTAATAAGTATCCTATTTTCAAAAAGTAGGTAAATGCTCTTTCATCTTTTGGAATAGTAAGCGGATGTCATTTGGTTTTGCATATTGCTCCCTTGTAAGCAGAACAATTTCTCGAAAAGCACTTTTCTCAGCAAATGGGTAATACTTAATGAGTCCCTTCAGTTTTTTATCCTCATTTAAGGCCAGCTCAGGCATGAGGGTATAGCCAGTGCCGGTGGCTACAAGATAGCGAAGGGTTTCTAGACTGGTAGTTTGAACTTTGGAAGAGATTTTATTCTTTGAGAGTTTACAAAAATTCAGCACTTCATCTTTAAGACAATTTCCATCACTAAGTAGGATTAAATGCTCTTTCTCAATATCTTTTAAACTTATTTTTCCGTTTTTCTCATTGAATTTCATTTCACTGGGAGCCGCCAGCCAAAAGGGTTCTTTGTATAATGAGTAGACCCGGTAATTTTTTTCATCAAAGGTTCGAGAAGCAACCACGGCATCAAGATCCCCCCGGTCAAGCATCGTAAGCAGATTATCCGTCAACCCTTCATGAATAATAAGCTCAAGATCGGGATATGATTTTCTTAAAGGGCCAATGATATAAGGCAAGTAATAAGGGCCAACCGTTGCGATGGCTCCCAAATGAAATTCTCCCGACATGGGACTCTTTTTATTCATGGCGAGTTTTATGAATGACTGGGCTTCGATTAAAATTTTATTTGCGACACCTACCAACTCTGATCCCTTAGGAGTCAGTTGAACAGATCTTTTATTTCTTTCAAATAGCTTTAATTCAAGGTGTGTTTCCAGCTTTTTAATTTGCTCACTCAAAGTTGGCTGTGAAACGTTCAGTCTCAAAGCCGCTTTTCCGAAATGCAGCTCTTCGGCGACTGCGACGATGTATACAAGGTCCCTGAGGGATAACTGGGATAGGTTCATAGTCAAATCCTATTAGAAGTGTCTTTTTAATCTATTTCACCTATCTGTCTTTGTCGACGATAATCAAGAGAAGAAAAAGGGAGATTACTATGAAAAATGTATTTAATGAGACTCAGACCAAGAAAAATTTAGAATCAGCATTTGCGGGTGAATCAATGGCCAATCGAAAATACCTCTACTTTGCCAAATTGGCCAGGGAGCTAGGTGATGAGGAGGTGGCATTGGTTTTTGAAGAGACGGCCCACCAGGAAACTCAGCATGCGTTTTCTCACTTGAGCCTTATTTATCCTAAATCGACATTAACCGTTGAAAAGCTTTTAGAGATGGCGATTGAAGGAGAAAGGTATGAGCACACTGTGATGTACCCAGAATTTGAAAAGAAGGCCAAGGAAGAAAATGACCTCGGTGCTGCTTCGGAGTTTATTGATCAAGCCTCAGAATCTCGCGAACATGAGGATAATTTTAAGAAAACTCTTGAACTGGCCCGCAAGAAATTCGCGGCTCTTAAGGTCGTGGAAAAAATTCATGCCGACAATTATCAACGAGTTCTTGATTCAAAAAGAGGTATCAAATGAATTATCAAAAATACAAATGTGTGGTGTGTGACTTTATCTACGATGAAGAAAAAGGTGATCCTGATTCAGATTTAAAGCCGGGAACAAAATTTTCTGAGATCCCTGAAGACTGGTCATGCCCAGAGTGCGGAGTGACAAAAACGTTTCTGGAATTGATGGAGTAGAACTAGCAATTAAGGGATCGCCGCTTCGAGAAAATAGCCCGAGCTCCAGGTGAAAGGATGCTCGGCTCGGTATAATAAGCGCCTTACAGGCTTGAGAGATTGTTCGCTTTCTATCAAATCATAGACCTCATAGACGGCTTTGTTTTTGATAATTTGCTTCGAGTACAGTTCAAGAATTTGCTCCGCTTTTTTGGGGTAACCTGTTTCTCGCTCAGCGATAGCTGCTAGGGAAGTAATCCAGCCCCAGTAGATCTCATCGTGGTAGCCCGAGAGACCTACGAGTTTAGGAAACTTGCTTTTGATTGATGCTGGGTAATTGGGCCAGGTTGGTCTTCCCGGCATGGGTTGCCAGAGGGGGCTATCGCGAAGGCTTTTGAGAATAGATTCAGAGTCTTCTCGATTCATTAAATGATAGGCCACGGCCAAAAGATTAGCATCGGCCGTGAGGTGATCATCTCCAGTGAAGTTACGGATAACTTTTTTGGTGGGATCCCAAAAGTAGGAGCGAAACTGAACCAGGAATTGATTGTAGCGGTTGAGATAAAGTAGTTCTTTTTCTTTATCGCCTAAAAATTTTGCCCAGTCCGAGAGTCCTCTCAGAGAAAGGCCATAGAGAACATTCGTGAATCCCACGCATCCTGTTCTTTGGACACTGTCTTCCCAATCTGAATAGGGGGCCTGTTTACAAACCAGGCCCTTTTCCATCGTATGTTTGTCGATCCATTGAATGGATTTTTCAGCATGGGTAAAATACTTTTGAGCAAATGCTGTATCTTTTGTTTGAGTGACATACCGGCTGGCTTCCCAAACTAAAATAACATTTGGAATATAGGAGATGACTCCGTTTTCTGTTTCAAACTGTGGCTCTAAGGGCTCTTTGAATGGCAGGATCACTCCCACCATGCCTAAGAGGACTCTTGGCTCGATTTTATAGTGGTCAATTACTCGTGGTAAAAGTCCATCAGGCCGTTGAAAGGAAAAATATATTTCAAAGGAATCGCGAACGGCTTTGGTTTTACCCGCTTTAAGAGCACCGAAACTTGCAAATGCAAAGTCCCAGGCCCATAACGAGCGGTACTGATGGGCACCAGCAACTAAGTATTGATGTTGACCCACGGTCACAATGTTTTGCTCAATGCCTTTTTGGGTAATTTCAATAGCACGAACAAGCAGCGTAGAGTTGGCACTACTTTGAACTGGAAAACATAAAATGAATAAAACGAGTGCAAGAGTTTTTATAGAGATACCTTAGAGTCTCTTAATGAGATGAAGTCCAAACTGGGTTTTTACAATGCCAGATATTTCGTCTGGTTTCAGTAGCAGTAGGGCCTTCTCAAAGGGAGGAACCATCATGCCTTTAGAGAATTCTCCCAAATCTCCACCCCTAGAACCTGAACTACACAGAGAGAAGTCCTTGGCCAAATCTTCAAACGTTTTTCCGTCGTTAAGCTTTTTCAGTAAGTCCTGGGCTTCATATTCATGGTCAACCAAGATATGTTTGGCTTTTAATTTCATAATTCCTTTTTGAGGCACTTAGAACAAACCCCTGTAAATTCTAAATAATGTTGTATCTGATCATAGCCTAGTTTCGAGATCATTTTTTCGAACACTGACATGTCACATTTTTCAATCAGTTTAATCTGGCCACACTCTCGGCAGCGCACATGGTGGTGGTGATGGTTTGAAGCAATATTTCCGATCTCGTAGCGAAAAAAGCCTTCGCCCAAGTTTAATTCTTTAATGATCTCTTTTTCTTTAAACTGAACAAGGGTTCTAAAGACTGTTGAGATGTCACAAGTCTCATCGCCTAGTTGGTGATGGATTTCAGTCGCAGAAAGAGGGGTTCGAGATTTTGAAACAGCAACTAGAATTGCGACTTTCGTTTTGGTCCGATTCAAACCATTTTGGCTTAAAAGCTCTTTGGCCTTATCTTGAGTCAGGTGATTTTCGCAGCATTTATTTTTCATGGCAATCTATGGTGCTTGAACATTGATGGCAAATTTCTTGATGCCACTTAATTGAAGACGATCAAGAACTTCAATTACCGTTCCATGCATGACAGTTTTATCAGCGGCAATGACTGCGTGAACTTCTGGATTTTTCTTCACATCCAGCGCCACAAGCTCAGAGAGCTGCTCTGGAGATACGGCCTGGCCATTGAGATCAATTACACCACTTGCACTGATGGTGATATTGAGATTACTGGGTTTTACTTCCTTGCCTGAAGCAGCGGTAGGAAGATTGATGTTGATACTTGGCTTAATAAAAATAGGAGCCGAGACCATGAAAATAATCAGAATCACTAAAACAATGTCGACAAGAGGAACGACATTGATTTCAGCTATGGTTTCGTTTCTCTCCGAACCATTGATTTTCATTTTTTATCCCCAAGATTCTTTGCATAGGCGAGGCATAGTTCACGTACGCCACTTAGGGCATCAAAAATGGATTGAACTTTTTTGTTAAAATAGTTGTAAGCGGCTACTGAAGGAATCGCCACCGCAAGGCCGGTGGCCGTAGCCACTAAGGCCATTGAGATACCTGCCATGACTACTTTTTGACCGGCCTCTGAAGAGGCTTGAGTCATGTCATGGAACGCCTTCATGATTCCTAGGACTGTTCCTAATAAACCAATATAGGGAGCATTTGATCCAATGGTGCCTAAAAAGGATAAAAACTTTTCCATCTTCGGACGTTGGGTAATAGTGAAAGTGTTAAAAATTTCTTCAAGCCCTTTATCACCCGAGTGCTCAATATGCTTAACTGCATAAGCGGCAGCAGTCCCCATGATGGAGTCCTTAACCTTAGCGATTTCTTTAACATCACTGAGTTTATTTTCCAAAAGGGCGTTTTCAATTCTCACCAGCATTTGTCTAGAATCTTTATAGATCTTATTGAGAAAGAAAAATCGCTCGAGAATAATGGCCAAACTAAGCACACTCAAAATAATCAGCACCCATAAGACTGCCTGGTCGGCGTAGTGGGCCATAGAAAATAGTTGTTCAGTCATAATCAAGTCTCCATTTGGGGATATATTTACAGCTATTTCTGTGGGTCGTCTTGGAAAAATGGTTTTGCTTAATGATGCGCAGCACATGCTGGCAAAGTCTTTATTTTATGATTAATATCATCCTAGTTAATATTTTTTAGAGGAGCTTTTATGGATATCGCTATGTTTACTGAAGAAGGTTTGGTCATGATTCTCAGATGGATCCATTTCTTTGCCGGTGTGGCCTGGATTGGACATCTTTATTACTTCAATTTCGTTCAAGGCGAATTCTTCAAAGAAATTGATGCTCCTGTAAAAAATCAAGCTTTCTCAAAGCTCGTTCCTAAAGCTTTGTGGTGGTTCCGTTGGGGAGCGATGGGTACTTTCCTCTCTGGTGTAGCGATGCTTGCTCTTGCTGCTAAAGATTTGGGTCCTGATTTTATGAAGACTTCTTACGGTATTTATATTTCTATCGGTGGATTGATGGGAACAATCATGTTCTTAAACGTTTGGCTGGTTATTTGGCCAAGACAACAAATCATGATTGCTTCGGCCAATTCTGTCATTGGTGGCGGTCCAGCAGATCCACGTGCCGCAGTTGTTGCTCCTCAGGCAGCACTGGCTTCTCGTACAAACGTTGTTTTCTCTATCCCACTTCTGTTTTTCATGGGTGCTTGTCGTCACCTAAGCTTGAATATTCCTGAAGGATTTAGCCCAGGACTTGTCATGGGTGTAACTACTGTTCTGATCCTTGCGATTCAAGTAAACGCATTGAAAGGGAAGATGGGGCCAATGGCTTCTGTTAAAGGTGTTGTTCACTGTGGTGTTGGTCTAATGGTAGTTCTCTACGCATTAGTTGAAGCTTTGGTTTAATTAAAAAGAATCACTCATTTGGATGGGCACCTCAGGTGCCCTCCATAAAATGATTCTTTTGGTATTTCGGGGGATGAGTTGTGAACAAAAATATTTTTATAGTAGCTTTGATCAGCTCCCTTCTTGTATTTAGTTCTTTACTCCATGCTGATCAGGCCACTATCGATAAGGGCCGCCGGCTTTATTTTTCAAACTGTATTCAATGTCACAACAAAGACCCAAACCTCAAAGGTTCGATTGGGCCTGAAATGGTAGATGCTCCACTTGTTGTTATGACTTCTAAGGTGATGACTGGGAAGTATCCAGCCGTTTTACCTCAGGGGTTCGTCCCTAAAAGAAAATCTAGTGCGATGAAAAAAATCCCAAAACTTCAAAATGATATCCCGGCAATTTACGCATGGGTTCAATCGATGAAGAAGAAAAAGTAAGTTCCTAGATATGGATAAACCAAAATCTGCAGATCCCTTGCATGGGGTCACTCTCGAAAAAATCTTGGAAGCACTGGTTGAGAAATTTGGCTGGGAAGAACTTGGTGAAATTATTTCAATACGCTGTTTTACATTTGACCCAAGTATCAAATCGAGCCTTACTTTTTTAAGAAAAACTCCTTGGGCCAGAAAAAAAGTCGAAGACCTTTATCTTTCTATTCAGCGCTAATTAGTAGCCTAAAATATCAACGTAAGTCGTACCTTTAGCTAACGCCGATGATGACTTGGCCCTTTGACCTTTAATCATGATTTTCTTGTTAGCGAATAGGTCTTTGAGTAATGTGCGAGACATTGCCTTAAGAGTATCGTTTTCATTTTGCTCTCTGAGAGCATTTAAAAGAACATTATCAATTCGAGACTCTGCGTATTCCAAATTAATGGCAATTCTGAAAGAGTCGGCTGGTTGAGCGGGAGTTGTTGTAGTAGTCATAAAAATCCTTGTTTCATTTCTTCTAATACATTCAGACTGAAAAGCCCACCGATTGATGGGAACTGAGACTTTTTTATAGGGTCGGTTGGTCAAATTATGATAATATTTTTTCTAAATGAAGCTTATTATTCTCCTTATTTATACTCTTTTCAGCCTCTTGGATGCCTTTGGCGCCATTAATGAGGTTCTAACCCTTAAGCAAGTCTCTGAAGACGGAAATCAGTTTGTTTTTGTCAGGCGCGAGGGGGAGGCTCCCTGGAAGGGAATAACCATTAAAGATCCTCAGACAAAAGCCATTCTCTACGAGGCCAGGACTGCTAAGTGCAGTGCCACAGCTTGCGTGGGAATCGTAGTGAAAAATCACAGTGGACTAAAGCTTCGATTGGATGAGGAATATGCTCATTCCTATAATGAAGTGGCGATTCAACTCAATGGTCAGGATGCTCCCTTGCCCGAGCCAGAAGTCGTAGAGCCGGAAGTTCCTAAGCCTAAGCCTGAAATTGTGAAGCCCGAAGTGGTGAAACCTAATGCCAAACCCGTGCCTAAGATCATTGTACCTCCCAAATTACCTTCAGCGATGGATCAATCTCTTTACGCTAGTTATGGCAGTCCCATCGGCCCAGGATTTAAAATCGGCTATTACAAAAAAAGAGAGTCTATTTGGTGGGGAATAAATTACGCCAATATTTCTAGTGCCACGAGCAAAGTAACGATCAAAGGACATTTGTTCTCAGGATCAGGAAGCCTAACACTTCTCAAGGCTTCACCCAATATTGATATTAATCTGGTTGGTGAATTGGGAATGGCCAAGGCGACTCTTGACTTCACGGGTGTGGACCCAGATGGACCCGTCAAAGATGTGATGAGCTATTTTTGGGCGGCGGCCGGTGAAGGAAAATATAATTTTAATCAATTTTCATTGGCAATTAAAAGTGGTGTTAGCAAAGCAGGATTCGCGAGTTCCTATGACGGAACCTACAGCCGATTTAATAATCCTTACGGGACTATTTTAATGTTCTTAGAGATAGGTGCTTACTATCGATTTTAACAATTTTCTTTTTAAGTGGGTCTGAGTATGTGGAATTTAGATCTAAAAAAATATTCGCCCGTCTACCTTGTGAAAACTCCGATCACGCCTTGGATAGTGAATGAAAAGTTCATGCCTCAATTGCAGGCGAATGCGGCTTTTGTTAAACAACTAATTGATTCCTACCCTCATAAGAAGCGGGGAGTGATGAATTGGATTAAGGGCGTCTTTCATACTCCTGTTGAAGCTTTAGAAGAAGTGGATGTCCTGAAGTATCTCGGTCTCAAGACAATTGGAACTCTTGGTGGGGCCTTCGTTGATCAAAATGATTTTGATCGATGGATCGCAGTCGCAGAGGTTGCTCTTCCTACAGAGCGTTTTTATAGTAAGCCCTTCTTAAGCCTGGGATCGTCAAGACATGTTCTGTTGCAAGATGTTCAGCTCAAAGGTGTTGGACGAAATAATCTGTGTATTGATCAAGATTTTTATCACTCTTGGGGCGGATTGGTGATGAGAGACGCACTCAAAGGTTACCTCTCAATGCTTGTTGCAAATAAAAAAACGAAGCTCGGTTGCTTGAATATTTTAGGATTATTTAATTACACTGATGTTCCAGCGGGTAGCCCCCCTTTAACTTTGGTCGTGCGAGAATCGAATTCATTTCGTTTGTGCCAAATCGATTCAAGTTTTCTGACTGACACCGATATTAAAGTGGTGAAAAGTTTTTTGACAAAATCTTTTCCCGGTTTAAATCCGCAAGAGATGCTCGAGAAAATAATAGACCATTATATTCATGCCTACTCAGTAGGAGTTGTTCACCGATCACCCAATAAGGAAAATCTCCTGATTGATGGCAGATGGATCGATACCGAATCCATCGACTTTAAAATGGATTCATCAGCACTTTATCCATTTCTTAAAATCGTAGTGCCTTGCCCTGATCAAGATCTTCCAAATAATTTCGGCAAGACTTTTGCTGAAGTGACTCAAGGTGAAAAAGATATCCTTTTTTATGACTCCTGGATTCACCATCTCTATTTTATGTGTGAATTGACCTTTGAGTCTTATCAGAATCTTTGGCCCGAAGATATTGATGGGTTGAATGATTGCTTTTGGAAAATCATGCGCACTTATTTTTCCTCCGAGGCTCTTGATGTCTGGAGGACTCAAACCTTTCACTTGATTTCAAACAATCAGATACAATTTTGCTCACAGACGCAAGATGAGCTGGACGTTTTTGCGAACATCTCAGAGCTTGCGGGCACTTGCCAAGATTTTAAGTGTATTGGGCACCACTATGACCCTACCCTGGGAGGAATGGTTTATACGTTTGCACAAAGTGAAGAGGACATTCACCAAGTGGTGAATAGACTACTTCGCAAGTGGGAGATCAGTTTTTGGCCTGGAGAGAAGAACTGGCAAGAAGCGTTTGATCAAGCACGAAAGGCGATAGCGACGATTGATGAGATTATTTTGTGATTGTTTATTCAATGGTTTCTAATCACGGCGGGATGCTGAGAGTTGCCGAGTCTGCTCTTGCTATTCATGCTCAGTTAAAAAATGTGACTGAGATGAAAATTTTTATTTTTTCCGAACAACCACCTGAGGGAGAGCTTCATCGAGATATTGAGTGGATTGAGTGGACTGAGAATGAAAATCCCTATACCAAAGATAAAATTGAATACTACCGGGAGATCATTAAATCTAAAATTCCTGATCATGTGAGATTTTTAATTGGTGATTACATGACTCTGGCCTATTTTGATTTTATGAAATCCGAGATCATTTATGATGTTCACGTTTTGGGAAAACCTCTTTATGAGGCTATCAAAACCAGTCCTGGTATTCATGCTTTAGATCACGTTACTACTGCACCCGTAGCGACATTGATTGATGCTCAGGAGTTTCTATTTCTGAAATTTGAAAATAAGTTTATTACTAAGGCCAGCCGATTTATAGTGAACTCCCTTAATAGCGAGCGTTTTTTAAAAGAGCTTTACACTGAAGAGGTGAAGGGCAAGCCCATACAATATATTCCCGTTGCGAGTGAATTAAAAATAACTGAAAAGAATTTCTCTAAAGTTATCGATGTCTATTATTTTGGACGCTTTCATCCCGTGAAAGGTTTTCATTTCATGTTTTCTCAAAACTGGAAAAATCATCCCTTGTTTATTCGTGGTCTTGAGCCTCGTGTTTTAAATAATGATTCCCGAGAAATGCTTCAAGCGCGCTCGATAACGGCGCATAGCTGGGCCAAGGATTCGCAATCTTTAGTAGAGGAGCTTTTGAGCAGTCGCCTGGTTCTTTTTCCCTCTATTTATGAACCATGGGGGCTAGCACTTCAGGAAGCCTTGTCTTTGGGCTGTGTGTGTCTAGCGAATAGAAATCACTCGGGCCATGAGGAGCAGATTGAAGAGGGTGTGAACGGTTTTCTGGTTGATATGAATTTACCAGATTGGTTTAAAAGAATTTCTGAAATCCTTGCCATGCCAGAAGAGAAACTGGCACTCATCTCTCAAAACGCCAAACAGCGCTCTAAACTAGGTCACAAGACTAGGACTCAAGGGTTTGTGGATTATATCAAGTCACTACTAGAGTAGAAAATTTAGGCTTTGAAGTTTTAGGCGAAGAGATTCAAGGTCTTTTTTAATTTGCTCAGGTGTGCAGTCTTCATAGGTCTTAAGAATTTCTTCAATGATTTTTTCTTCTGGAGTCTGCGTATTGATCAATTTTAAAAAAGCCGATGAGACTCCTTCAAATTTATAGTACCGGTCCTCAGAGTCTGCGAGATCCAACGCAAAAACCACATCTTCATTTACATTCTTAATGACGATGGTGGATTTGAGCTGCATAGACACCTAAGTCGTTTCAGGACAATCTGGGATAGTGAAGTAGGGTGAACCAAAACAAGTGTAGGCGTAAATTTGCAGCGTCTTCTGTTTGACTGACTCATCAATCGCATCATAATCCGGTATAAAATCCTTAACCATGTTATCTAATGAAACTTCAACTGGTTCAGAATAAACATATTTTTTCATAAACCTATGTTAATTCACTTCTCTTCAGATTCAAAGACTTTCCATTGGCCATACCAAGTGGGATAGATGCGGCTAGCCCTCTCTGTCTCATGAAATTCATGGCTTGAGTCTAGCCTGGCTCCCGAGTGAAGGGCATGCAGATGAAGGGGGGAGAGTGTGTCACCGTGCCAATAATTCAGGTCAAAAACGACATCTGGCACCCAACTTGGGTGGTAGCAGAATTGTCGGTAATCAATTTTATGCTCATTCGGCCATTCAGGTGCGGTACAGGCATAACTTAGCCAGCGAATATCTAGACCAGCATAATGTGATTGAATCTCCTCCCAGGTTTTACGACTCGACTGGTGATGATTTATGATCAAAACGCGATGGATTTCTTTTTGCGGTTTTCTGAGAGATTCAAAAATATAATACGGGCGCTTCTGATCTTTTGAAACTTTGGGGGGAATAATCCAGCTTGGTAGGGCAGAGTCTACAGGCGCGCGCAAAAATATTAAGAACCCGGGATCTTCGTTGAGCCATCTCAGAGGCAGTTGATGATAATAAAGAAGTGGCCGCGCACTGGCAGAAATGAGGTCCGTGTCATCTGTTCCAAATAACAAATCGGGTCTATCCTTGAGTGTCACGACCCATTTTTCTAGATCTAGATCAGGTCCAATAAGAGGATAGAAATTCTTTTTCTCGTTCAAAAAATTCTCCGGGTTTTATCTGATCTTGGCAGTAGTTCCTAAATGCTTGTTTGAAGCCTTGAAAAGGAAAGTGTTTAGATTCCTTTAATACTTTTGTGCAATAGTTCTCTCGTTGTGTTTTCCAGAGATGAAATTGTTCAATATTTTGGGCCCGATCAGTTGGGGCAAAATTCTGCACCGCTAGCCACTGCTCAGAATCTATTCCTAAGTGACCTTCTTGAATTTTGACAGCCGCAAATTGAACCTGCGGCAGTTCACTAAACTCTTTATGTCCTCCCCACGAAGTTAAAGAGCAAGGAAGACCTACTGATAGACTCTCAGCGACACTGAGACCGAAATCTTCGCCGTCAAAAGTGCTGAGTGAAACAAAATGGTCACAGCCATTATAAACCTCTTCTAAATCATTTGGCCCAAGCTTGCCTAGATAAGTAATTGCCACACCCTGCTGATTGAGGATTTGCAGTTTTTCAAAAAAAGCTTCTCCGGCATAGTTGAGGTAATTGGCGCGCGGAACTTCTCTCCAATTAAGATTATCCGGGGCGCCAACAATAAAGAGTCTGGAGTTCGGGTGAGAATGAGCATGGAGGGCAAACAGATCCATCAGGTGAGTTACATTCTTTTGATAAGAAATTCGGCCAACATAAAGAAAAATTTTTTCATTCTCAAAATGATTTTTTTTTCTCCAGCTCAAACGTTTCTCAGGTTTAAATACATAGGCATCTGGAATGAAGGGAAGGTAAGTCACGTTTTTAGAATCGTTTAAAATCTTTTCAAATACTTCTTTTTGAACGGTTGACCCCACCATGAAGCTCAGATTCATTGAGGTGAAATCAACTGAGGCCTGAATAAGGCGCATCATTCTTTTTATAGGGTTTCCATAAATATGGACCTGAATGTTTATTTCACTTGAAAGATTTTTTTGAATGAGTGGAAGCCAATGAACTAAATCAAATCGCATATCGGCCAATATCAGGCTTGAAAGATTCAACTCCTTGAGTGAAGACCAAAAATCGGGATTTAAGTATTCATTCCAGCTAATCGCCTTGACCACTAAATTTTGATCTACTTGCTGATACAGCTGTTGATAATTCTTTTGCAGAATTTGGGTACTCGACCAGGGAGTGGGGTCGATGAATTCAAGCCATAAAGTGGTTTTTTGAGACAAGACTATTTCCTTTTTTGGCATTTTTATCAGTATAATGTTAGACAAATCAAACAGCCAGTAACCAATTGCAAAGGCCCTTATGTCTAGCCTCATTAATGTCATTCTTCATCTTGATGCTCATTTACTTGAATGGATTGCTATGTTTGGGCCTTGGTTTTATGTGGTGATGTTTTTAATTATCTTTTGTGAGACGGGGCTTGTGGTAACTCCTTTTCTGCCGGGAGATTCGCTCTTATTCGCGCTGGGGGCCTTGGCGGCTTTAGATGAAGGTCTTGATCTGTGGCTGCTCCTTATCAGTTTGACCCTCGCTGGAATTTTAGGGGATACAGTTAATTATCATATTGGGAAATATCTCGGGGTGAAGGTCTTTGATAAAGATAGTCGGTTTTTCAAAAAGAAATACCTCGATCAGACCAAAGCCTTTTATGACCATTGGGGCTCGTTCACAGTGGTAGCGGCCCGGTTTGCGCCCATTGCTCGCACCTTTGCTCCTTTTGTGGCCGGCATTGGGTCTATGAATTATAAAAGATTTCTGGCCTATAATATTTTGGGTGCCATTGCGTGGGTTTTTTCTTTTATCTTGGCCGGCTATTTTTTCGGTAACCTTCCGGTAGTGAAACGAAATTTTCACATTGTGATTTTTGGGGTGATTTTTGTATCAATGTTGCCCATGCTGGCCCCTTGGCTTAAAAGTAAGCTCGCTAAAAAAGCTTAGACAAATCCTCTTCATGACAACTGATTGGCCCACAATGGGGCAAGAAACAATTATGATAGGGCCATGAAAGAAGCGCTGATTATTCTGGGTGATCAATTATTTCCTGTTAAACATTATTCTGCCTATAAGGCCTGTGATGTTTTCATGGCCGAAGATTTAGGTCTTTGTACCCACTACAACTATCATAAACATAAACTGATTTTCTTTTTGGCATCCATGCGCACCTATGCCGATGAACTAAAAGTGAATGGCTTCAAGCTTCATTATGAAAAAATGTCCGAGCAAAGTTTTACAACGCGTCTGCGCTCATTTTTAGTCGAGAAAAAAATTACTAAAGTTAAAATGGGTGAGGTGAATGACAAGTTTTTTGAAAAAGAACTGGAAGCGCTTTTTCATGAACTAAAAATTCCTTTCGAGTCTTTTGAAACTCCAATGTTTCTGTGCTCAAGACAAGATTTTAAAGGCTACCTTTTTTATAACCCAAAACCTTTCATGAAAACATTTTATGAGCGAGAAAGAAAGCGCTTGAAGGTGCTGCTGGATGATCAGGGGAAACCTCTCGGGGGACACTGGAGTTATGATATTGAAAACCGTAAGAAGGCTCCCAAAGATTTAACCAATAAAGACCCTCTCGTGTTTGAATCTTCTGCTCATGTTGAAAACATCAAAGTCTTGGTTGAGGATAAATTTCAGAATCATCCAGGAATGGTGGAAAATTTTTGGCTGCCTGTTTCCCGAACTGATGCGCTTAAGTCCCTTAAACATTTTCTTGATCATCATCTTGAGAATTTTGGCGCCTACCAAGATGCCATCACACCTAGATCTCCTTTTCTCTATCACTCCATTCTTTCGCCCATGATAAACATGGGGCTACTCACCCCCGACGAAGTAATAAAAGCCGCCACCAAAAAATTTGAAACAGCGGATATTCCGCTGGCCTCACTTGAGGGATTCATCAGACAGGTGATGGGCTGGAGAGAATTTGTGCGAGGGATTTATCAAAATTATTCTGAGATTGAGGAGACCAAGAATTTTTTTGGGCACTCGAGAAAGCTCACGCCAGATTGGTATCAAGGCAGCACGGGACTTCCTCCCGTTGATGATGCGATCAACAAGGCCAATGACTTTGGCTACGGCCACCACATCGAAAGACTGATGGTTTTATCCAACATTA
>CANFNN010000017.1 GCA_947448095.1 Bacteriovoracaceae bacterium
ATTTTCTGGGCCGCCATATCTTGAGTCATGAGAAAAGGCATCGGATGCGTATTTTTACTGGTAAATGCAGTGGCAATAAAACCGGGATGCACACAAGTAACGTAAATTCCTTCGTGAATTAAATCTACTGCTAGTCCTTCGCAAAATGTCGAAACAAAGGCCTTACTGGCGCCGTAATAACTCATTCCCGGAAGACCGTTCAGTCCAGAGAGGGAGCTTATCGCTACAAAATGACCGTTTTTTTGCTTTAGAAAATGTGGAAGAGCTGCACTGAAAGTATGAATCATTCCCATGACGTTCACTTGCGTGAGCAATTTGCCTTTCTGGGTATCTGGAACAATTGTTTTAGGCATATTGAGACCTGCGTTTGCAATCACAACGTCTATCCCACCTAAGTCCAAGGCAAATTGATCAATCGCAGTTTTAAGCGCCGCTTCGTCAGTCACATCGGCTTGGTAGTAGGAAAAACCTTTCGGCAAATTTTCGATCTCGGAGGGAGATTGAAAACCACAAACACCAACTTGCGAACCACTTTGGACAAACAGTTCACCTAGAGATTTACCAATTCCTGTAGAGCCACCTGTGATGAAAACGCGCATGCTACTTGTCCTCTATTTTCAGCCCTCGAAGCATATTCGCCATGCTTGTCGTGGGTTCTGGATGATTATTTTTTTTAGGTTGAACAGGAGGAGGTGTTGCCGGACGTGTGTCGCGTCTCTCCTCATTCAATTCTTCCTCTTGGATATACTCAGGATAAAAAGGCAGATCTGACTTATAAACAATTCGGTCTAGGTGTTTTACAAAACCAGACCAATGACCTGTAGAAGAATCCGTTTTCTTGATCATCTCCATTGAGCCCATTTTCGAATCCATCATATCAATCAAGTGCACTAAAAATGCTTCAGAGGTCTGAGGGATCTTAGGCGAGCCATATTCATACTCTCCGTGATGAGACAGGAGAATGTGTTTGATATGCATTTTCGTATAATGAGGAAAGTTTTTAATCTTGTAAGCATAGCGATCAACAATCTCAAGCCCTTTTACAAGATGCCCGACTAGTTTTCCTTCTTCTGTGTATTCTACGTTCACGCCGTCCGTGAGCTCATAAATTTTACACAAATCATGAAGGATACAACCAGCAACTACATAGTTGTCATTCACGTGATAGTGACGAGACAAGTTCACTGCCAAATGCGTGCAAGAAAGAATGTGCTCAAGAAGACCTGACTTGTAAGCGTGATGAATGGATTTCCCGGCCTGCCAAGTTTTAAGCCTGCGAGAGATCTCTCCGTCGGTCACAATATTTCTGAGCAAATCACGAATATAGACATCCGAGAGATTATCAATAATTGATAACAGTTCTTTGAACATCAGTTCAGGGTTCTGAGTCGACTTCATCACAAAATCGTCTTCATTGACTTCAGAGCTGTTGATTTTTTCAATGTGGGATAAAATAAACTGCTTTCGGCCTTGGAAAAAGTTTAATTTTCCGCGCACTCGAACATAGGAGCTTTTAGAAATATTTTTTTCTACTTCTTCAGAATACTGCCAAAGCCTGGCCTCAAGGTCTCCGCTGGAGTCAGAAAGGATGACATTGAAGTACTTTCGTCCATCCTTGCCTTCCATCGTGTTAAAGATTTTGACGACAAAAACAGACTCAATTTCTTCCTTCCCATGAAGATCAGCGACAAAAATTTTGCTCATTGAAAAATTCCTCTTAAGGGACGGCAGAACATCTAGCGTCAAGTACCTAAAATAAGGATTACAGGCTACAGCGAATTCTTTGAATCCGCTACCCAAAACAATGCAGATGGAGTATGGTCCAAATACTTAAAATGTCTCTAATCTTGAACCTAAATATTTAATCCTGCCCAGTGACATGAGGAGTCTTATGAAAAATGTAAAAGTTGGTATTAACGGTGTTGGACGAATTGGACGTACAGTTCTTCGTGCCTACTTTGCTCGAATTGCTAAAAATATCGATACCAATATCGAAATCGTAGCGATCAATAATCCTGGTGACCTTAAGCCCTACGTTCATCTTTTAAAATATGATTCACTTCACGGAAAACTTGAAGGTGATTTTTCATTTAATACTGATTCTTCAGAAATTAATTATCAGGGAAGAAAAATTAAATTCTTCAGTACTCGCAATCCGGAAGAAATCGACTGGTCTGCCTACGGTACACAAGTTGTGATCGACTGTACTGGGATCTTCAAAGATAAAGCGAAGCTTGGTCTTCACTTAAGAGGCACAGTAAAAAAAGTCATAATGTGTGCCCCTGGAAAGGACCTTGATGGAACTTTCGTTATGGGAATCAATAATGAAAAATATGATCATGAAAAACACCATATTATTTCAAATGCTTCGTGTACAACAAACTGCTTGGCGCCAGTTGTAAAAGTATTGCATGAAAACTTTGGGATTATTAACGGCTTAATGACTACTGTTCATGCCTTCACTTCTGACCAAAACCTTTTAGATAACGCTCACGATGATCTTCGTCGTGCTCGTGCTGCTACTCTTTCTATGATCCCTACTTCTACGGGTGCTGCTAAAGCTCTCGGGGAAGTGATTCCTGAAATGCTAGGCAAACTAGACGGCTACGCTGTTCGCGTTCCGACTCCAGATGTATCAATGGTTGATTTAACAGTTAATCTTGAGAAAAAAGCCACTAAAGCAGAAATCAATGAGGCGATGAAAAAAGCTTCTCTTGGAAACCTTAAAGGAATTCTTGGTTACACTGAAGAAGAGCTCGTTTCTATGGATTACATGGGTGCGACTGAATCCTCTTACTTTGATTCAAAACTTACTAACGTCATGGGCAACATGGTAAAAATCGTTAGTTGGTATGATAATGAAGTTGGTTTTTCAAATCGCGTGATTGATCTGGCAAACTTCATTGGACAAAAACTCTAAAAGGTATTTATGCAAATCAAATATATTCAGGATGCTGATCTCAAGGGAAAAAAAGTTTTAGTTCGTTTTGATTTCAACGTTCCGCTTTCAAAAACAGAACCGAGAACGATTACTGATACAAGCCGAATCGATCAGGCCATTCCCACTATTCGTTTGATGCTAGAAAAAGGTGCCTCAAAGATTATCATGATATCCCACTTGGGTCGTCCTGATGGAGAAGTAAATCCTAAGTATTCTCTTGAGCCTGTCGCTGTCTACCTTGCTTCTAAGCTTGGAACAGACGTGATTCTTTCCGAGTCTGCCATCGAAAATGGTGTCAAAAACCTCCTTCATTTGCCAGAAACGAAACTAGTGCTTTTAGAAAACATTCGCTTTCTTCCGGGTGAAGAAAAAAATGATATGGAGCTGGCCGAAAAGCTCGCCCAGTATGGGGATGTTTATGTGAATGATGCCTTTGGTGCTGCTCACAGAAAACATGCTTCAACTTATGCGATTAATGCTTTTTTCAAAAACCGTGCCTATGCTGGACTGTTGATGAAAAAAGAAATTGATTCACTCTCTACTCTTTTAGAAAAACCGGCAAAACCTTTTGTCGCAATTATTGGTGGAGCGAAAGTTTCAGATAAAATCAAAACCATCGAAAGAATGCTCGTCATGGTTGATACCCTCTTGATTGGTGGGGCCATGGCCTATCCATTCTTAAAAGCCAAGGGTGCAACAATTGGTAAATCTCTTTGTAGTGATGAAGATGTGGCCTTGGCCAAACATCTTCTTGCAGCAGATAAGGGTGGAAAGATTCAACTGCCTAAAGATCACGTTGTCTCAGATAAGTTTGATGGAGCACCTTCTCCGTGCGTAGGAACAAGTATTCCAGAAGATCAAATGGGTCTTGATATTGGTCCTCAAACAATTAAATCTTATTCAGAACATATTGCGACTGCGAAAACCATTTTCTGGAATGGACCGATGGGACTGTTTGAGAATAAAGATTTTGCCAAAGGAACCATGGCCATAGCTCACGCAGCGGCTTCCAACACCAATGCTTTTTCTGTTGTGGGTGGTGGAGATTCGGTTGCGGCCGTTCAACAGTCTGGTGAGGCTGATAAGTTTTCTCACGTTTCGACTGGTGGTGGAGCGAGTCTTGAGTTTATTGAAAAAGGCGAGCTCCCTGGAGTTCAGGCCCTTAAATACGGAGTATAGTTATGACTAAGCTTTTAGTCGCCAACTGGAAGATGAATAAAAATGAAATTGAAGTAAAAGATTTTTTTACAGATTTTTTACCGAAATATTCTCACAAGCGCTCGGCTTGGATTGCTCCTCAAGCGATTCACTTCTCGCTTGTTCATCAGCTGGGACAAACCAAAGGCGTCAAAGCAGGTCTTCAAAACTGCTCAGAAAATCTCAGTGGCGCCTTCACAGGAGAAATTTCTCCGCGCACTTTTAAAGAAATGGGTGGAGACTTTGTCATTCTAGGTCATTCTGAGCGGCGCCAATTATTTCAAGAAACTTCAAAACTCCTCAACGCAAAAGTGAAAACTGCCCTCAAAGAGGGCCTAAAAGTCATCTACTGCGTGGGTGAGACACTTCCGGAAAGAGAAGCGATGCAAACTCTCTCCATTGTGGGAGACCAGATTCATCAAGGTCTTAATGATATGACTGAGGCTTCGGCCGAGAATTTGATCGTTGCTTATGAACCGGTTTGGGCGATTGGAACCGGTAAAACCGCTACTCCTGCCCAGGCCCAAGAAGTGCATGCCTTTATCCGCGGCGAGCTTAAAAAGAAATTCCCGGCCTTTGGCGAAAAAGTTCAACTTCTCTACGGCGGAAGTGAGAAACCAGATAACGTTGAGGAATTACTAGGCCAAAAAGATATTGATGGCGGTCTGGTGGGTGGCGCAAGCCTTAAGGCCCAGGATTTTCTTGCACTGTGCGGTGATAAATAGCTGTTTTTGATTGGAAAGAGCCCGGAATTACTGTTAAATAGATTTCACATTATTTGGAGATAAGTCTTTATGGTTACAATGCTCATTGCGCTTCACGTTCTTATTTGTGTTCTTCTCGTTGTTACAGTTCTTCTTCAGTTCGGTAAAGGAGCTGAGATGGGCGCTGTTATGGGTGGAGGCGCTTCACAAGCAGTTTTCTCTAGCTCAGCGAAGGGAAACTTTTTAACTAAATTAACAACAGTTTTGGCGATTGGTTTTATGGTGAACTCGATTGTTCTTACAACTATCAAGTCACGAGAATCAAAGCGTTCACTTTTTGATAACGAAGCTCCGATTGCAGCTCCGCTTAATTCTGATGTTCAAGCATTAGAAACAAAGAAAGTTGAAACAGTTCCAGCTGCAGCGACTGAAACTCCTGCTACAACTGCTCCGGCAGCAAAAGTAGAAACTGCTCCGGTAACTGAAACGAAAAAATAAGAATTAATATTTTAATTTTTGAATATAGGGACAAGGGAACTTGTCCCTTTTTTTTACCTAGACTTTTTTCTTAGCACTTGGATCAAAGACTTTGATCTTACCAAAATCCAATTCTTTTTCGATTTTTCTAATCTCTTCAATCGGCAATTTGGCATAAGGCAGAGTTGGGTCAAAGGAATCAGAAAGTTTTAAATCACGGGTATACTCAGCTCGCACGTAGCGAACATGCTGATCAAAAATATCAAAGATATCTGGGTCAAGTTTGATCGAGCGAAATTTCCGCATAGTATTCATGGCTTCTGGAATCGAGAGCACTTCATTATAAGAGCGCTTGGTCGTGATCGCGTCGAAGAAATCCGCAATAGTACAAACCCTTGCAAGTAAATGAATCTGCTCTTTGCCTTTGAGTTTGGCGGGATATCCCGTTCCATCAATATTTTCGTGATGCTCGTGAACAATTCGAGAAATGATTTTCAGATCAATATCATCACTGACTTCGCAGTGACCGTTTAACAGAAGTTCTAATCCAAAATCGGGATGTTTTTTAATCATCTGGTACTCTTCATCATTGAGTCCCCCAGGATTGTTCAGGATGTGAGTAGGGATTTTGACTTTGCCTAAGTCATGAAGAAGTCCCCCTAGCCCAGCATGGATCAGCTGACTTCTTGAGGCTTTGGGATTAATGGCTTTATAAATAGTGATACAATACATCGACACATTGATGGAGTGATCATAGGTATAAAAATCATGAAAGCTTAAATTACCAATGAGATTTCTCAAACTATCAATATTGTGGTGATCAAGCATGTCGACCATTGCACCCACAACTTCTTTGCAGCCTTCAATACTTTGCGAAAGATAATCAGTTGAAAATTGATCCTTATCAAAAATATTATTCAGATAATCCAGCGCTGAGCTTTTAATGGCGGTGGCCTTATTCACTTCACTCGTATCTGAATTCACAAAGCTTCGAAGATAAATACTTCGCTGGTCTTCCGGCACATATATTTGAAAATATTTACGATGATAATCTTCAAGATCTTCTTTGGTGAGAATTCCTTGGGCGGGAAAAATTCTGACAAATTTTTCTTTCTCTTTAATCGATGAGGAATTTACAAATAGGTCATAGGCAAGGGGTTTGCCCACTTGAATCAGGTCATATCTGACCGAAAAAAAACTCCGTCTTTTTTCCATAGGTGAATATTGTATCACCTTCAAAAATTTTAGGGTGGAAAGCAACAAAAAGGCCCACTTACGTGGGCCCTTAAAAGTCTAAATACTTGTTATTTGAAAACTAGAACGGGATATCATCTGAAGCAAAGTGAGCATCATTAGAAATCTGGTATTCTTGATTCATATTCTCAGCAGCAGGGGCCTGATTAGAAGACTTATCAACCGTTGTGTTGTTAGTTGCAGTTGCACCACCGATAAACTGAACAGTCGTGGCCATAGTTTCTGTTGTGTAACGTTTAGTTCCGTCTTTATCATCCCATGAACGAGTTTGAAGACGGCCTTCTACGAATGCTTGACGACCTTTGGCCAGATACTGGTTACAAAGTTCAGCAAGTTTTCCCCAAACGACAATACGGTGCCATTCAGTTTTTTCTTGTTTTTGACCTTGTTTGTCAGTCCAAGCTTCAGTTGTGGCCATAGAGAAGTTGCACACAGCAGCTCCGCCCGGAGTGTATTTCAACTCTGGATCTTGTCCTAGACGACCTAATAAAATTACTTTGTTTACGCTCATAAATGCTCCTTCGCATGGGAGATACAGGAAATAGTTATGTATACTATTCAACCTTAATACCTCAGGTTTTATTTTTTAGAAAAGGAATTTTTTCTTTCCTTTCCTGACCTCTCCCAATGAAAAATTGAAGCCAACTTGTAGCAGTCTAAGCGTAAGAAATTAGGAGTAAATTGATGCAAGTCTGAAAAATTACTGGCGAAGTGATTGGGAATTTTCTTTAGACTGACGACCACGGTGCATGACTGGACTCTCTGGATTTTGTTTAAGAAACTCCTCTACTTTTCGGCGAGCAAGTTTCACATCTTTTTTGTACCAAGTGGGATCAAACCCACAAAAAGGACACTTGAGATCTTTTCGGTATAAAGACTTGTGAGTGCTTTCAAAAATGATCCAAATAATCGGGAGAGCGGCTACACCATTCCACGCAAACCAACTGTAAGTCGCAGCAGTGAAAACAAAACCTAAAGTTAAGATTTGAAAGTAGTGGCGAACCATCAGGCGGCGAGAATAGCGAATGACTCGAGGAGAACGACAAAGAGCACAGAAGCATTCTGTCTTTTCATTTTTATTCGGCTTAAATGTCTGATGAGATAATTTGGCCATTCGGACTCCTGGTTTTATTAAATCACACAATCCTCTCATTCTTGGCCCAAGCATTTTTTGCCCCCTCCCTTTTTCAATTCTGGACGTGCCTCTAGACATCCTGCGATGTCTAGGGAGGTGAATTTTTAGGTGGGTAAAAACAAGGTGGGTTGCTAGGAGAGGTAGACCGAATTCAGCATACGTACAGCATCCGAAGATCGGCACCCTTCGGATTGCTTTACACCTCGCAAGAGCCGTACCAAAATAGGGGGACGTAAAATCCAACACTTTAACTGACTAAAAATGGCGCTAGTGGCAAAACGCAACCAATTGATGACACTAAAGAATTCCCAGCGGGGCCAGATTAGTATTTTCTTTTCTGCTTCCCTCGTGGTGTTCATTTCTATCATTGCGTTTGTTATCAACGTTGGTCTTTTCGTGAAGGCAAAGATTAACCTCCAAAATGCCACTGATGCCTCGGCTTTTGCGGGAGCCGCCGTTCAGGCCCGACAACTTACTAAGATTGCTTATTTAAACTGGGAAATGCGAAACATCTATAAAGAGTGGATGTACAAATATTACGTTGTGGGAAGTCTCAATACTCCCATGGTTGAAACAACGGGAAGTGGTAACAGTTGCGGAAGTGATAAAAAATGTATGGACTTCAGACTAGCAGCTGATACTGATGTTATTTCTGGAAGAGTGAATTTCGATCCCTACAATATTCCTGCTGTCTGCGTGCATATTGCAGGATCTAAAACGAACGTCTGTAAGCGATACGCTGTTCCCGGACTTCCAGAATTTGGTGGCTACAACATTCCAGGAACTGAAGAAGCTTCACGAGCTTTTATGGATATTTTGATTTCTGAAAAAGTGAACAACTGTGTCGAGAGATCAAAACTTAACATGCTAGTAGCAGGAACGTGGGCCTATAACGTTCTTCCTACTGCAGGACAGGATACTATGGCCGGAAGAGGCCCTGCAATCCTGTCTGATCGACAGGGAGCCTGGCCAAGAGCAATCGAGCTGGCCATGCGAATCAGAAATCTTGAAAAGGTCATGAACCGTGAAGTGAATCCTCAGCCAGTTTGTATTGGACGATCAGGAAGTTGTACTGCGATTGAAGAAATTTCGGTGAAAAACTATTTAGGTGATGAAAGAATCGTGAAAGCTTTTTATTCTGGTTTTAGAAACCTGAGTAACGAGTCCGATAGCCAAATGAAAAATTCATTTACGCTTCGAGAGCTTCCTCCGGTGAAACCACCTCCGGCCCCAGAATCTTCTAACTCAAGTCTTTTAATTCCTAAAAATGCACTTTATTCAAAGCAGTTTGTTGACCTCAAATTAATGATGGTCAATTATGCCACTTTTTATGCGGCCCTAATTCCCAGATCTATTGCGGATACTTCTGGTGCCTGCGATATTTCCAAAGTAGCACTTCCCGTTCCGGGTTATCCCCTCGGTTTCTATAAAAATCCGGATGTCCTGACTTACTACGCTGTTAAAGGTGAAGCTGAATTCACCGGAATGTTTAATCCTTTTTCCGCCGATACAATTAAGCTCACGGCCTATGCTGCTGCCAAGCCCGCCGGCGGACGAATTGGACCAATGTTATTTAAACAAAAGCCTTCTGAAACCTCTCTTAGATCCAGAACTGATGCTAATAAATACCGATCGGTTCCCTATATCAGCTCAATTGACGTGGCTGGGACTATCAACCCGTATCTTCGTGATCCACAAGGCAATCCACGAGCCCTTTTGCCGGGTGAATATGGGCCAGGTGTTCCTCTTCCTGTAAATATTGCTGGATCTCCTTTTTGGCTAACGAGTCCTAATTCTCCAATTGGTGGTTTTGCAGCTGGAACCAAAACTCAGTTTGGGCTACCTAATCTGGTTTATGATTTCATTGATGGAGACATGAATCCCAATGCCTATTCTCCTCAAGGAGCCCAGATTTTTACGATCAATCCTAGCGGCTCAACTCCTCCCGGAAGTTTTGGTGGAGACAAAGCCGTGGGTCTTTTTAATCATGATCAGTTTAAAGCTTTCAGAGGAAATATCGGGGGACAAGTGAGTCCCGAGGATTTGGCAGATCAAATTTCACGAGTAAAAGCTGCGACTCAATATGAGGCAGCTAATTATCTTATTCCGACAGCCTTTGATTTTAATATTAAAAATAATGTCGATTCTTTCGGAATGGTAAGTGGGCCAGGCAAGCCAGTCGCATCAGTGCCCGGACTTGTGCGATTCCAAGTAGATGTTTATGCCCCACTTTATAAGGGAGTGAACAATCAAACGGATCTTCTCTATGCAACGTCTGCCGATGTTTTAACTAATATTGTTCAGTTCATGCGAGAGCAAGAATCTGGGATGATGAATTATGTAAACTCACTCAATCAAGCCGCTATCCAAACCTACAAGACCTCGCAAACCGCAACTGCTGCAGCGGTTGGAGCTGTTTCGGGATTTATCGATGCAGCTAAGGGAATTTCTGATTTTGATGTGACTAGCACTGACCCCGCATATCTCGCAACAGCATTTCCTGGTAGCTGCAAAAGTTTGGCCGGCCAGTTCTGGCATTTTTATTATGGACGTCAGGAGTTCAATGTAAAACAAGTTGCTAACCAAGCTGGTTGTCCCGTCACACTGATTTCTCTTCTAGAAGCCTATTTTGCTAAATCAGCTTCCGAGCCAGACTACAGTCCCCTCCACTACAAAATGGAATACAACTACTACCCAAACAATTGGGGGGGGAAACCACTCAAAATTTATTCCGCCTATATGCCAGGACCTTACACAGGAATTGGCGCAGACGGCGTTCTCTCACCTCCTTCGGGTTTTCCCGGACAGGGCGAGTCAATGCGAAGAAACTTTTACTCAACCAAGCTTGTCACTCTTGATTCGCTGCAAAAAGGCGGCAATTATGATGAAACAATCACTAACTTTGCCAGCTATTCAGAGGGAGATCTTACTACCAGTCAGGCCACAGCCGACCGCAAGCAAGATAACTTTGCTAATCCTTTAGATGCCCAATCTGCAGGGGCCGATGTAAGTTCAATTAGGTATTAAATCCTGACTTGAAATAGGGCCTAAGCCCCATTTATAATCAAGATGTCTAAAAACCACCTCTTCACTAGCAAAAGGAACTTTTGTGGCATCGAAAAAGACCAAGAAAGTAACAAAAAAAGCACCTGCAAAAAAAGTAGCGACTAAAAAGGCACCTGCAAAAAAAGTGGCAGCTAAAAAAGCACCTGCAAAAAAAGTGGCAGCTAAAAAAGCACCTGCCAAAAAAGTGGCAGCTAAAAAAGCGCCTGCCAAAAAAGTGGCAACTAAAAAAGCACCTGCAAAAAAAGTAGCGACGAAAAAAGCACCTGCCAAAAAAGTAGTTGTTAAAGAAGCTCCTAAGAAAGAAAAAAAAGTTGTCGTTCCCGTTGTTGTTAAAAAAACAACTCCTGCTCACGCTGCTACGATCCCTTTTAAGGACGATTATACTGCTGACTCGGTAAATGATGATTTTGAAGCAGAATTTGATGCCGACGATGAAGAAGAAGAAGATGTGGCCAAGCCAGCTGATGAAGTCCTCGATGATGAAGATGAAACCAGCTACGGTTACGGATGGGGTTATGAAGAAGGCTTAGATTCTCCTGAAAAAGAAGAAGAAAAAGTAGATGAAACTGATGAAGATGTAGAATACGTCAAAGGCCCAAAAAAGAAAGTCAAAGACGAAGATGAAGATGAAGAAGATGATGACGACGATGACTAAGTAAACAAAATGGCTCCCTAACGGAGCCATTTTTTTTTAGAGAGGATTTTATGAAAGAAAAAAAATTGGAACTTTATTACTTTGAACAATGCCCTTATTGCCAAATTGTTTTATCGGCAATGAGAGTGGCTGGACTTGAGGAGAAAGTGACGTTGTTAGATATTCATGAAGATCACAAACTCAAAGAAAAATTGATTAAGGTCACGGGCAGAGGCACGGTTCCCTGTTTATTTATTGATGGGAAACCAATGCATGAATCGCGCGACATTGCGGACTGGATTCACCGGTATGCTAGGGAATTACAAGGCGAAGAAGGGAGAACTTAGTGGAAATTCGTGACCCAGTCCATGGTTCAATTCCGATCAATGATGCGGAAATTGAAATTTTAGAGCATCCTTTTTTTCAAAGACTAAGAAATATAAAACAGCTGGGATTTTCAGAATATGTTTTTCCAGGTGCTACTCATACAAGATACCTCCATTCGATTGGAGTTATGAATGTTGCGACACTAGTTTTTAATAGCTTGTTTAAAGATCAAAATTCTTCAGACATTCTGAGATTAAAAGAAACACTTCGCTTAGGATGCCTCCTGCATGACATTGGCCATGCCCCACTAAGCCATTCAACAGAATCAGTGATGCCCAATGTCTCTGAGCTGAAACTTCCAAGGCATTTTGCTGTGGGTGTTGATCGGCAGGCAACGCATGAAGATTATACGATTAAATCCATTACTGATTCTTCCTTTACTCAGTCCTTCAAGGGAGTGATTGCAGAATTTGGTGTACAGCCTGATGCTGTTGCTGAACTAGTGGTTGGGGAAACTAAAAACCCAGAGTACTTTACGGTGAAAGGAATTAATTATTTCCCACTACTTCACCAACTAGTGTCATCTGAAATGGACTGCGACAGAATGGATTATCTACTCAGAGATAGCTACTTTTGTGGGGTTAGTTACGGCAAATTTGATCTCGACTGGATCATCGACAATCTCAAGATATGCGTTGAGGGGAATCAAGCTTTTTTAGGAATTTCTGAAAGAGCTATTTCAACTTTTGATGATTTTTTATTATCTCGGTTTCATATGTTCATGATGGTTTATTTTCACTACCGAGCTGTATGCCTCGAGCAAATGTTGCTTCGCTATTTTGAATCAGCGAAATCAGAGTACTCCATTCCGGCAGATATTGAAGCCTATCAAGAGCACGATGATCCTTATCTGTATAAGGTTCTTAAGCGTTCAACAAATATTTGGGCCAAAAGGATTGTGAAGAATTCTATTCCTAAAAAGATTTTGGAAACTTTTGGTGCGGCCCATTTACCTCAAATGCATGAGCTTGAAAAATTTCTTAAATCGGAAAACATTGATTATATCAAGTGTTCATCTAAAGGCAGACTCTCTAAGTATTACTCCGCTAATTCACCACAAACTCACTATCCGATGAAGGTTATGAGAGAGTCATCTCTTCTCTCTGTGAATCATACCAGCGTGAAGAATATTCAAGAAGCCACAAACTTGTTTCAAAAGTATAGTGAGTCTCATGCCGTAAATAGAATTCACTGTGATTTTGATGAGCTAGCATCTGCTGCTCAAAAAAGAATCCAGGAAATAATCCAGGCATAGGCAATGTACAAAATATTTCTTTATACCATTTTAATGATTAGCTACTTAGGACTTGCCAAGGCACTCTCCCCCTCTGAGCATGGCGTGCAGTACCTTCAAAACGAAAGGGCTTTTCCTAAAATCATTAAAGGCAATCAATCGACAGCGATACTGATCGATACCCATGCCACTGGCTTTCTGATCAAGACCTACTATCAGAAATATCGGGTGATATCAGGCTATGATAACGTTGAAGAACTTATTGTGAGAACGAGCAAAGAATTTGCGAAGAAAAATATGAAAAATATTGGTCTCGCCTTATTTGCCAAGTCCGATGCGATCGAAGAATTCCTTCCTCTGCCTCCAGGCAGTTTGTATTTAGGGAACCGGGAATTTGGTGAATGGAAAACGAACAAAAAAGGCAAAACGTATTGGAAGTTTTCTAAGGCGTTTAAAAATTACCCTAAATATTTAGGATGGGGTAAATTCAGGCCTGACCCTGATTTTTTCCAACAGATGAGATCTTACACTAGTCTTAATCAGCCCTATTATGGCCCTCATAATGAATTTGGTCCGACAGGAAAAATTACTCAGACCAGCTTTCCCCAATTCTTTCGTGAAGAAAGAATGAAAAGGGTAGAAATGAAGACACTTTTAATCGAATATTTTAAAGAAAATTTTTAAGGATTTATCATGGCAGAAATATTTGATCGTCTTGTTATCCGCATTCTTCTAGCGGCGTTTGTTTGTCTCATGATTTATTTGTACCGGTATGCGCACGTTGTTTTTTACCCTACCGTAAAAAGGCAAGTGCTTAAGAAAATTAATCCTTCAGAAAACCCTGCAGATACACTTCACTTGTTTTCAAGACTTATAGGTATCTCAATTATTTTTTCCTCGATTACCTTTAATGAATCCTCTGGCGTTTTTCTCAGCCTTTTTCATTTTGCCGTCTGGGGAACGATTGCCATCGTCTTGTATCTACTCTCGCTCTATATTATAGAATCTATCGTTTTTTATAATTTCGACTACACAGATGAAATTCTAAAACGAAAAAATATGAGTTATGCCTTTATTAGCTTTTGTCATGCCATTGTAATCGCCTACCTCACACGAACAGTTATGATGGAAGCAGAAAACTCACTGGTGATACTTCTTGTTCTCTGGCTTTATATGCTCGTGATCGTGGGATTTTCTGTCAAATATTACACTTTCATTAGTAAGCTCACCTTTAACCGACTTTTAATTCAAAAGAATCTTTCGCTTTGTTTTTCCTATGGCGGCTTTTCTCTTGGGGCCGGCTTTGTGATTGCCAGTTGTTTTGACCAGGAACACTACGATATTACCGTCTACTGTATTCAGGTCTTACTCAAAACTGTCCTGTCTTTAATCATTTTTCCGTTGTTTAAAAAAGGCCTGGTTAAAATCTTTCCTATCAGAATGGGAGAACAAAGGGTCCATGAAGGCCAGATTGATACTGAGATGCAGAGCTTAGGTTATGGATTTTATGAAGGCAGTTTGTTCATTTCAGGGGCAATCCTGACTACTATGATCGTGAACCGCATCCAATTTGGCACTATTTACCCATTTTTTTAGTCTGCCTTATCTCTGATAAAATAATAGATCAGAGGTGAGAAATGATTGCTAAGCATACAAACGTCTTCAGCCAACTTGAAACTTTCGAAAAAGAAATCGGGCGCCTTGAAGGCAAGATTCTTGAGCTCGAAACAAGAATTCAAAAACTTTTTGCGATTGAACGCAATCATTTGATCCGCATAAAAAATGGCGAAGAAATTCCTGATGACTTTGTTCAAAGTGGACGGGCCTACTTGGATCTTTCTCCAGATAAGGCGTGGCGCTTATACCGCAACCCTGATTTTGATTTTATTTTGATTGATGTGACTGCTAAAGACTATGCTGATCATAAAACTCTTCCAGAAGCCGTTCGTATTCCTTGGGAAGATTTTGCAGAACGATTTATTGAAATTCAGTCTTTTACGACTCCGCTCTTTATTATTTCAGAGGACGGCGCAAACTCAGTTCTGGCCTGTGAATTTCTTGTTAAGCGTGGATATTTCAATTGCAACAACATTTCAGGCGGCTACAAATATTGGAAAGGATTTAGATTGGAAGAAATCAAGGGACAATCAGCTTAGATCAAGCTTCCTTTCTTCTGATTTTCTAATAATTCCCGGTAAAGCTTATCCAGCATTAACTCAACTCGATCGAGCTCAACTTCACCAAGTTTTGAGGTGTATTGTTTTTCCAGGTTATTTGTCACCTGGAGGAGATTCAATTTAAATTTTTCTCCGTAGTCTGTAAGGTCAACCAATTGTTCACGCTTATCGTGTTCAGAGTGCACACGAGTTATGTAGCCTCGTTTTTCAAGTTCGTTCAAGTGCGAGGTCATGGTTTGCTTTTTGAGCCCACAGGCCTTACCAATCATTTTTATCGAAGGACTGTCGTTTTCAGACAGATACATCAAAATCTCTAAGAAGCTTGGCCGAAGGTCATTGAAGCCACGTGACTGAAGCTCTTTCATGAGTTCAACACTGTAAACCCGATAGATTTTTTTGAGTAAGCTTCCGATATTGGCGATTTTTTTCATATAGTATGACAATAATACTATGTTTCCCTGCAAGATGAAATCACAATTTCCTAAGTGGTCTCTCTATTTCTTCGGGCAGGACTCGTTTGTTTTGATGAGATAATTTCGTCTGAGCACCCTCTTGAAGTCCTTCAACCCAAAGGGAAAGGCGCAGGCGCTCTTTTATGGTCAATAAATGCTCAACGGGAGAGGCCAAAGTGACTGAGGAAGATAAAACAAAACTGACCAGGAAAAACAATTTAAGCATGCAGATAACCCTTGATAAATGTCTTATGCCAACAAGAGTTGCAAACAAGTGGCCAGTAGATATCCATGTTATTTCAGGTAAATAGAGTTTCGAAAATGTCTAAATATTGAACATCCGTAAGTTTCCTGCCAACCGGTGTATAATTTTTGAGTGAAAATATTAATCATTTTGTTAATCCTCGCCTCCACCTCAGTAAATGCTCAGGTGAAACGAATTGCAGAGAAGCATTGTTTTACAGAACAAAAATTTGCTCAGGAAGCAGTGACACTTATTCTCTCTCGCTACAATCATAACGACACAAACTCATCTAAGAACCATATTATCCGTGAGCACTTAAACCAGATTAGGCCCAAGATTGAACTCGTAACGGATACCGTTGATCAGTTTGGCAGAACGTTTTGTTTGATTGTAATGGAAAAAAAATTAACAGGGGGAGATCTTAAAACGATAGGCACTTTTCAGTTTAATGAAGACTTGATTCTAAAAGAAAAAAATCGAAAGTTTGCTCAAAGTATTAAGGACCCATGGGGTGGTGATAAACTTGAACTTACTGGCAAGCCTAAGGTCTTAAGAAGTTGCCGCCGGACACAATCATCGCCGGATGAAAAAAAAGAATGCGATGATCTGATCATTACCGCAAGACATGGGGATGATAACGTCATTGAGTATCGGTTTTGGTTAGGCTTTCAATCCGGCGAGGGATTGGCGGTGTATAAATCCCCGGCCAATCATGTGGAACTCAGTAAGGTGATGGGCTTGCTTAAAAAAGACAGAAAGGAACAAAAGTACTCCTTTGCTCCTCAAGGAGCAAAGGAAGAAGACTCTATCGATAATGCTACAATTATTGGTGAATAGTTCTTTAGTTAAAAAAGTTTCGACTATTTGAAATTGATGTCGCCATTCCTACGCCTACTCCAAAAGTCAGCATACTCGACCCCCCGTAACTCATGAGAGGCAGCGGAATACCAACAATAGGTAGAAGCCCTGAAACCATCGCCATGTTAATGAAGGCATGCCAGAAGAAAATAGACATGACCCCGATCACTAAGACGGAATCATAAAACCTCTGAACCGATGAGGCGAGCCAGATCATCCTCATAAAGAAAACCAGATAGAGAATTATCAAAAAGACTGAACCAAAAAATCCATGCTCTTCATTGAAAATTGCAAAAACAAAGTCAGTATGGTTTTCAGGAAGATAATTAAGCGAAGCTTGAGAAGAGTTTTTGAAGCCTTTCCCAAATAGACGGCCTGACCCAATAGCAATCTCAGATTGAATGGCGTTATACCCTGACCCCTTAGCGTCCTGGTAGGGATCAATAAAAGTGAGGATTCGTTTTCTTTGGTA
Source organism: Bacteriovoracaceae bacterium (assembly GCA_947448095.1). GTDB lineage: Bacteria > Bdellovibrionota > Bacteriovoracia > Bacteriovoracales > Bacteriovoracaceae > Peredibacter. The sequence goes on from CANFNN010000017.1 coordinate 17,233, forward strand.
TTCTCTTAACCCAAAATTATACATTAGCACACCTGACAAAATCCCAATCACCCCAAGAGTGGCAATCGTTTTCCAGCGCAAGCGTTTGTAGAAAATCATCATGGAAAAGATGAAGAGTAAAAGCATCCCCGTTCCAAGATCGGGTTGGAGAATTACCATAATAGCAGGAACCATCACAATAATCCCTGGCAAAATCAGTTCTTTAAAACCAAGTTCTCGCTCAGGATTTACTTTTGTAAAAAAGCGCGCCAAGGCCAGCACCAGTCCCATCTTCATAAATTCCGAAGGCTGCATCCGAATAGGACCCAGAACTAGCCACCGCTGAGCACCCATTCCGACTTTTCCCATCAGCATCACTAGAAACACTAAAAATAATGTCAGCACATAAGCGACGTAAGAAAAGCGCTCAAAAGTTTTAGGATTTAAAAAACTAATCGCTACGGCAACCGTCAGTGAAAACAGAAACCACATCAACTGAGACTTATAAAGCGCATCCAATCCCTCTTGAGACTGAGAGTGAGTGGCACTATAAAGGTTGAGAATCCCAACTAGGAATATTGCTGCCATACTTCCAATGAAGCTAAAATCATATCGCTTAAAAAATTCGACGAAACGCTGATTCATTATTCCTCACCATGTGCCGCTGGAGCCGCTGAAGGTTTAGGGGCTGCGTTAGCACGTAGAGATTTAATCCATCCATCTTTAATCGTTTTATCTTTCTCTAGATTCTGAAGATATAAATCAGGATGATATTTTTGCATATATTTAGTGATCACGGCTTCAGCAACTGGAGCTGCCGCACTTGAACCATGACAACCATGTTCAACAATAACTGCTGTGGCAATCTTAGGATTATCCGCTGGAGCAAAGCCTACAAATAAAGCGTGGTGACGAGATTCATAGTCCATTAATTCACATTTTTGGTGAACCTTATCTGCACTGGCGCCTCTGACTTGAGAGGTTCCAGTTTTACCCGCCATTAAAATCCCCTGGCCTCTACGATACCAAGCTGTTCCTTTCGGATTGTTCACAACCTGATAGAGACCTTCTCGGATAAATTTCAGCGTTTTGGGATTTTTCATCTGAATTTGAGATAAAAGTTCGGGAGTATAGGTTTTCACCAATTCACCGTTTGTATCAAAAACATCTTTCACTACAAATGGTCTAAAGATTTTTCCGCCATTAGCAATCGCTGCATAAGCTGTTGCAAGTTGAATGGTTGAAGCTAAAACATAAGATTGTCCAATCGCGCAGGAAAGTGTTTCACCCGGTTGCCATTCCTGGCCGAGGCGTTTTTTCTTCCATTCTGAAGTTGGGATTAATCCCGCTACTTCTCTTGGAAGTGAAATCCCGGTACGTGCACCAAGACCAAAGGCTTTGGCATATTTGGCCAAAGAATCAATCGACATGCGGTTAGCTGCTTTTTGGAAAAAAACGTTACAAGACTCCCGAATCGCTTTGACTAGATTAGTGGCCCCATGACCTTCTTTTTTCCAGCAGTGATAAGCACGTCGTCCAAAGAACCATTTTCCAGTACAAAAGACTTCTGTGTTTTCGTCGATCTCACCTTCTTCAAAAGCTGCAATACCAGTCAGTGCTTTAAATGTAGAACCAGGTGAAAAGTGTTCTTGGATATTTCGATCTCTAAGCGGATGTTCTTTGTTTGTGACAAGGCTTCGCCAGTACTCTGGAGTGAGGCCTCGAGAAAACTGCGAAGGATCAAATGAGGGACGAGAAACCATCGTCAACACTTCACCCGAATCAATATCTAAAGCGATGACTCCGCCAACTTTTCCTTCAAGGGCATTAAACGCTGCCACCTGCATATCTCGGTCAATAGTCAGTTTGACATTCATTCCAGAGAGAGGTTTTTCGGCTTCGATGCCTTTAAAAAGATTATCGGTATTGATGTAGCGCTTTCTTCTGCCCCGGGCATCTACTTCAACAAATTCGTGACCGTTTTCGCCGCGTAGATAATTATCAAGCTGCTCCTCGATACCAAATTGCCCAATAAAATCTCCCAAACGATAATCGAGTTTATCGCGCTCGCGGAGCTTCGGTAATTGCGTCTGAGAAACTTCTGAAATATAGCCCAACAAATGGGCACCGATTTCTTTGTCACGGTATTCTCTTGAAATAAACGTATCAACACTTACGCCAGGAAGATCAGCATTTTGAGTTTCAATCTGGGCCAGTTCGTTGAACGAGATATTCTTTTTAATAATGATTGGCCGATACTTGGCCTGATTAGAGTTCTTTTTAAGAATTCCCTGAATCGTAGCAATATCGAGACTAAGAATTTTGGCAAGTTTAGGAACAGTTTCCTCTTTCTCCATCAAAAACTGAGGGGTTAAGATGGCATCAAATCTTGGAATGTTATCCACAATTAACTGATCATCTCGAGAATAAATTAATCCTCGTGGCGCCCAGACAACTTCTTTGCGCAATCGGTTCTGAATAGAATAATTGTGAAGAGTCTCCCCTTTATAGACTTGCAGATACCACAGACGTGATAGCACTAAACCGAAAGCGGCCGTAATGATATAAGACAGGAGTGTCGCTCGATCTTTATGAATTTTGACTAATTCTTCTTCACCAAACATGACTAAATCTCTACTCCTCTAGAACCGCCCTCGCTAGGCACTCTCCAGATAAGGGCCAGACCCCAAAATAAAATCGGTGAGATCAATGAAAGTAAAATACTTCCTGGTATGAAACTCCAAAGGATTAATCCAAATTTATCAAAGTCGGAAATTTTCAAACAAATGACTAAGGTAACTGTCACATACCAAACAATCTGAAACAGCTGAACGGTAATCATTGTCATAAAAGCTGTCGTTAAGTGCAGAACTTCTTTTAAATAATTGGCCGACATCATCACGATGATTCCTGCCAAAGTCCCAAGGGCCCACCCTTCAATTGAAAAAATAGAATGAACCATTTGCAGCCCAAGAATGAGCCAGGGAACTAGCGGGGAGTCCATGCGAATCGCCAAAAACAAAATGATTAAGACGTTGAATGTGAGGCGATATTCCTTCCAGCCCATTGCTGGAAGTACCGTCGATGTCACTATTTCAAGCCCGATCAGAAGCGCTAAAGTAATGATAAAAGATATTAAGACCTGGGAAAATTTCATTTTCATAGCTTGATCTCGGTAGTGGGAACAATTCCAGGAGC
>CANFNN010000018.1 GCA_947448095.1 Bacteriovoracaceae bacterium
GGATGCTCACGACGTGACGGTTGATCGCGAGAATCTGGTGAAGAAAATCGAGCAAGATGGATCCAAAGTGATAGATCTTCACCTTTGGAGACTTGCTCCAGGACAAATCGGGCTTGAGCTCATTGTGAAAAATAATCTTGAGCAGCGCTCCTCAGATTACCGAAATATCATTTCCAGAAATTTCAACATTCACCATTTAATTATTGAAGTGGTCTAAATGATCTGGACTCCCCAGGAGCGAAGGCTTCTTCGTAAACTAAATACTCCGGATAAAATTCAATCCCACGTGAGTGGCCTCATCTACAATCCGACTGATCATGCCTCTTCTCCTCGCTGGGTGATGATCACGGGAGAAGGGCACTGCTTTGAAGGAGGCCTTCTGGCCGCAGCAGCGCTGGAGATTAATGGTTATAAACCTCTCATGGTAGATTTAATTGCTGAGGATGATGATCATCACGTTCTGACCGTGTTCAAAACCTCAACAGGCTGGGGGAGTATTGCGAAATCCAATACGACTCTTTTGGCAGGACGAAGCCCTATTTACAAAACTGTGAGAGAGCTAGTCATGAGCTACTTTGATTTTTATTTCAACTCTAAGGGAAAGCTCAGTCTTTATAGTTATTCCAATCCGATCAATCTGAACAAATATAATCATTGGGACTGGCGAACCAGTGATTTAGATTTAATGAAAATGGGAATGAGTTTTAATGATCTGGTTCACTATGAGCTAATTACTCAAAAACAACTCAAGCGCCTTCCAGCGGTAACTCAAAAACTCATGGATGCTTGTTTCTTAGGTGCAGATGTCTCTGGTCTCTACAAGTCTTAGTTGACTTGCATTAAGTGAATACCCTTAAGGGTTGGATGGTTCTCAAATTTCTTTAAATACTCAAGAAGAACAACTTCCATCACTTTTCCAGTGGTGCTGGCGTGACGAAGATAGGTCCCGTCTTTTTTTTGAAAGATAAGTCCTTGGTGAGAAACGTTCATATGAGTGCCAGCGACGTCCGTTAAATCCCAATTCGGTCTGACAAAACTAACGATGGTTGCATTGGGGATCTTTTTCAGAACTATTGGTTTAACCAAAAGAGTCGCTATTGGAAGGTACTCAATTCTCGCAATAATAGGCGCGTACTGAGGAGCAAGAGCGTGAAGTTCTTCTAAAAGATTTTGACGCTCACTCATCGTGGCCATGGGAACTTTAATCTCATCAATTTTAATTGCTTTTAACCAGCCAGGAAGATTGATCACGGCTTCGGCCATTTTCGTTTCAGATTCCTGGAGCACAAGGTGATTGATTTCTTTTAAAACGCCATTCTTAATGTTGTTCGGGACCCATTGAAGGGAAGGGAAGTGGTTTCTCGTGAGGTAATCGACTACGCCGTTATCATAGCGAATGGCATCCATATTATTTTCAAAAGAATCCACGTCCTGAGAGCGGGCAAGACTCACAACTGTCTCAACAAATGTGGTGCAGTCAAAAGCGTCAAAACGGTAGAGTGGGTCTTGGTCGTATCTTCCTTGTTCACCTTCACCTAGTGGGCCTGAGTGGTCATAAGGAATTTCCATAAAAGATTTTGAGAAGGCATCCATGCGAGATTCAACAGATTCATTATCCTGAAATTTGGCCAAAAGATTTTGGGCTTCCTCGCGAGGCGAAGCAAAGACTGATAATGAGAAGAGAAAACCAAAAAGTATATTAATCATAAAATCAGGATGCCCTGTCTTTTTGAAAGCTGTCAAAGTTTAAAATCTGACAGCTTTCTATTCATTTAGGCGCAAAATGTCTCTGGATTTCAGAAAAGGCGATAAATTTTACTCTCAGGGCCTTAAATTTCGTCATTTCAGGGGCTTTCAAGCGGATTTTAGCCCTGATTAGTGAAAGTAGGCATGCCTCGTCTGAGCAGACCATGAAGCATCCGGTGAATCAAATCGTCAGTCGTCAGGGGCAAGAGGTTCATCTCAAAACGGTTGCGCTTGATGAGTGTCTTGAGCCCAGAAATGATAAGCCTATAGGCTATGACTTTTAACCGCTGAAGCGTCCCAAAAGTCAGCTGCCCGACTTTAGAGGTTCCAGCTTTTTTACTAAGGATGTTAAAATAACCCTGCTCCCTGCGTTCAAATCTTTCTTCAAACTTGATCATAGATTTCCAAAGAAATCTGTTCCAGCGAGAAACAGTCATAAATTCTGAGGTCCAGATATTGGCATACCGGCGAGTAAACAAAACGCGAGCAGCAACTTTTACTTCTCCCACCATGATACTGGCCTTGAGTGATTTTTTTGAGGCCGGCATATTCCAGCTCTCAACCACGTACCAATAATCCTCTAGAGAATGGCGGCGCAGTTGCTCCAGGCATTCAACCAGGCACAAGGTGAAACCGATACCTTGAAGTTTCACGTATTCCTGGCGCTCTTTTAGCCACTCTTTATTCGGCACTTCAACAATATACTTAACGGAAGCAGGCTTGGTTTCTGTCTGCACTTCAAGTTTTAAGTTGGTACTTTTAATTAAGCTTGACCCATCAGTAGCTAATGTCAGCTGAGTATTTTCTTCAGGAGAAATGCGAATAAATTCAATATTACAAACAGTTTCTGTACTCAATACGTTAAGAGCATCTTCAATAGCATTAATATCCCTCTCCTCCAGAGTTGGTCCCACTTCCTGCTCAGGAGAATTCTTAATCACGTTAAAAGCAATCGGTAAAATGGAGCGCATGACTTTGAACGGACCAATGGATAAAACTAATTTGACCAGAGTTTTCCAGCCGAATTGTTTTTGTAGAAGTTGGCCAAAATTATTTCGAGACGAAATAGCATTTGAGGTAAGGTAAACTTGAGAGAGCCCACGTAAGGCCGCCTGAACTTCTATTTTAAGATTGATATTCGCTTCACCTAAGAGTTTTACAAAGTCAGTCAGATAACGAATGAATGCACCTTGATTTCCATTAGTAATAAAATCTTTAATCAGGGCCTGACTCTTTTCACTCGCCAGTTCTTCAGGATTTTCGACTAAATTTTTAAGTCCTTCAAAAATACCTTTCTGATCACTCAGAATTAATCGGTAAAGAAAAGCTATAAACTCTCTGACGGTACTTTGTTCCCAGTGAAAGCAGGGATTCAAATCAATCAGTTTTACTTGCAGCTTGTCTGCGTCGTAGAGAATATTTCCGGCATGAGGATCGGCCCAGATGATCCCTTTTTGAAAAATCAAAAAGAGGTAAGCCTCGGCCACGATATCAGCGATACCAATTCGTTCAAGGTATCTTGAATGAACCACCGAGGTAATTTTTGAGCCGGTGATTCGTCCCATTAAAACAGCATCATGCTCTACATGATAAAAAGTGGGTACCTGTAGATCGAAGTGACCTTTTAATGCTTCTCCCACATCATCGGCGTTCTTTTTCTCAATCGTAAAATCAAGTTCCCCAATACTTTGGGTCGCATAATTGATAATAGTTCTTTTTAACGCCGTAATAAGTCCACTGACTTCTTGTTTTTCATCTTCAGCGAGTTCACTCTCTTTGAGACTTGATTCTAAATGATCGAGGATCGAGAGGAGTGCCTCTTTTTGTTCTTCAAATAATTTGGTTAAACCTGGACGTTGTACTTTCAGTAAAACGGTGTCTTCGGTATTTAAGGTCACTTTGCCTAAATCATTCAATTCAAATTCGTAAATGGCACCAACAGATGCACCAGCAAAAGCGTTTTGAGTATAAAGAGGGATTTTTAAATAATTCTTATATTCTTTCCACGAAGGCCTATCAAAAATGTCTAAAACGTATTTCCATGACTTATGCTGACTTCCAAAAATACCACCCAGCTGATCCTGCTGATGGCGTAGTTCTTTGGCCAGTGAGGGGGGCGCTAATTCAGATAAAACTTGGGCGAGTTTTACATATAATCCACCCAGTTCTTGAAGCACAATGGAAATGATTCTTCCTTGAGTCAGCTCTTCTCTTGGAGTACACAAAATACTAATGAGTGCAGTCATACATCTGTCGGCCGGTAAATGCTTAACGGCTTCATCAATCAATGGGAGCAGAAGATTGCGCCCTTTGAGATTTTGTTTTAACGTCTCAACCAGATTCGGTCTGACTTGATGCTCATAAAAACTATGCATGATTTTATATGTGAGCTGAGTTAGTCGATTGTGCTCACTTTCTGGAAGTTCATAGAGAGCTGTAAAAAGTGGCTCTTTTAAATAGGGAACAATCGATAAGGCTTCATTGGAAAAAGCGGGAAACAGTTTGAAAATAGGGACGTATCTTTTGGAGATCGTGCCGAGCATATCCTTTAATAAATCACTTTGATCTATCATTTCAAAAATTTGGGGATGATTCCCAATCATTTCTAAAATCTTTTGAACCGTTTCACCTAGAGCAAGAGCAAGTTTTTCCTCATCCACTAGATCTTTGTGAAGCTTGTTGATACCCAAAACCTGTAGAGCTTCTATAGTTGCAGCAATGTCTGGGGGAAGGGGATTTTCTTCATCAAAGCCAAAATGGACGACGTCTCGGGCGAGAGTTGCCCATGAACGTTTCATTTGTCCGCTAGAGACCTCTGGTAAATCTACTTTTGAGATTGCTTTTGAAAAGAAAAATCCCAAAGAATCTGCATAGTTTTTGCATTCGGTGGCGAGATCCGCTACCCAAGTGTATTCCTTCATTCCAAGAGTGTACTAAAGTTTCAAAGAACTACCAGATTTACCTTGGAAAACTAAATTAGTCCGGAAAGATGCGACGCCACTAGCCCAATTTAGCGGAGTGGGCCAAAATCCCATTTCTATAACTTTTAAGGAGTCCATATGAAACTTTATTACAGTCCCGGTTCTTGCGCGCTTGCCCCTCACATCGTGATGGCAGAACTTAACATGATGTATGAGCTTGAAGCAGTTAATCTAAAAGACAAAACTTGTGCCTCAGGGGATTTCTATAAGATCAATATGAAAGGTTCAGTTCCTGCTCTTAAAATGGATAACGGCGACATCTTGACTGAAGGTGCAATCATTTCTCAGTACCTTGCTGATCAAAAAAATGAAGGAACTGTTCTGGCAAAATTTGGAACGGCTGATCGTTTCCGCACTCTTGAGTGGATGAACTTTATTGCAACTGATATTCATAAAAATTTCGCTCCACTTTTTTCTGCTGATCACACTTATAAGTCTACTGAAGCTCAAAATGAAGTGAAAGCCGTTTACACAAAAGCTCTTACAGACAAGTTCAATTTTCTAGCTGAAAAACTTGGTCAAAATGATTACCTTACTGGTAATCAATTCACTATTGCAGATGCTTATTTGTTCACATGTTTGACTTGGACGAAATATGTTGGAATGGAATTAAGCAATTGGGCAAATCTGAATACTTTTGTAAAAAGAGTTTCTCAGCGTCCAGCGGTTATGCGTGCGATGAAAGAAGAAGGCTTGATTAAGTAATTTTCGAAAGGGCCTCAATCTGAGGCCCTTTTTTTATTCAATAATGTCAGAAATAATGTTTGAAAGCTCTCGCAAATTTGATCTTTCTAATTCGTGTTTAGAGTGAGTTAAGGTTTTCACCTGACCATGCCGAAGCCAGGAAGCAGTAAAATTTGTCTCCTCGGAACTGACCATCCTGTCTTGATCACCCAAGATGAAAGTGACAGGAATTTCCACATCACTTAGATCTTCACGAGAAAGTCCATCAAGTCTTTCAAGATTTTGCATCATATGGGCGGTGGACCTTAACAGGGCCTTCCAGCGGTCGCCGTGTTTTTCCTGAAGCGAGTCAGCGAAACTAGGAAACTTATCTTTTAAGTGATCGGGATCTAGCATAATGAGCTCGCGACTCACGGCAGTTTCTGACCAGTTAAATTTTGTTCCATAAGTGACAATCTGGCGAATGGGGGAATCAGGGTAATTGGCCGCATGGTAGAGTGCAATATAGCCACCCATTGAATAACCAAAGACGACTATCTCCTCAAGTCTATGATCCTGAATATACTTTTCAAGTTCTCGAGCGAATAGGTCTATGCGGAATTCATCTGGCCACTTGGCAGTGTGACCGTGACCTGAAAAGTCAAACGTAAGAGCTTCATAATTTTTTTCTTGCATCATGCCCATTAAGGACACTAAGTCCTTAGAGGAACCCAAAGCTCCATGCAAAAAGAGAATTGTCTTTTTTGAATTATTCATAGTTGATCCAGTTCCTTTTATCTTTGATGACCATTGTAGCAGTTGAGATACTATTCGCCAAAGGAGAGTCAATGAAACTTTTCATTATCCTTTTGTTCGCAGCTTTTAAGGCATACCCGGATACTCAAGTTTTTGAGGCGGTAGCATGGAATAAAGGCGTGGTGGATTACCTAGAAAGACACACCCTAATTACTGAAGCGGGGAATTTGATACAGTCCTCGACGGAATATTTGGATCTGGAAGGCCTATCCATTGGAGCGATGAAAAGTAATTATACTCATAGTCTATCGGCTCCAGAATTTATCCTTCGAGATGAGCGCCACCAAAGACTTCAAGGTCTAGGCTGGATGGGAGATAAACTTGATATTTTCACTCAGAGTAGTAAAAATAGCAAAGTTCTCCACCAAACATTTCCCATTGATCCATCCGAAGTTCAGATTGCAGGGCCAGGATTGATTTATTATATTGGCGCACACCTAGATAAGTTGATTAAAGCTCATATATTCAAATTTAAATATGTCATTCCCGGAAGATTGGAGATGTATGATTTTTCTATTGAAACGATTCAACATAACCAACGTGTCGCAGAATTCGAAGTCAAGATGCAGGCATGGCCAATGCGATTTTTTGGGCCGAGATTAAAAATAATTTATTCTGTTCAAAAAAAGCGGGTTCTCATTTATGAGGGGCCTTCAAATTTAAGAGACAAAGACGGGAAAATGATGAGTGTTAAGATAGAATACAAATATCCAGAATAATTTCAAACGATCATCTTGTTAAAGCCTAAGACAGGTGTAGAATAATCACATTCTCTAAAAAAAGTCAGGTCAAAATGTCTGAAGAACTGAACCCTTTAAGCTTTGAAGCTATCCTCAAACGTATCCGGAATAAATTGCCCATTCAAAACCCTCTGCATGGATTTGTTCATAACAATATTTTAATGATGTTCGAAGACAAAGAATTTCATGAAGCACTTTTTGAAGCAGGTCAACTTTACCGTGCGAACTCTTACTTGGATTTGGAAAAGTATAAAGCCAAATTTCATGAAAAAAAGATTTCCGATAAAGACGTTGAAGATGGCATTGCTCAGTATTCTCTTCATTACAACGATTCAAGCACTGCCAAGCGATTAGGTCTTAGCCTAAAAGAATTTTACCATTATCTGATGTTATCTGAAATGGCCTACAACGATGATGACATTCAGCCAGAAATAAAAGACGAAGAATTGTGGAATCGCTGTGCTCAAAAAATGAGCGGCCAGGTTCTGACTCATTCTCAAGGTCATAAAAAGTATCGTGCCAAAGAGTATTGGGAAAAATATTATAATGAATCCTTAGCTTCAACGACTCATCCTTACATTATTAATATCATTTCTAATTTCTTGGATCAGGGTCAAAGCTTTTGGTCCAATCCTTATTCAGAAACTGGATTTTGGAAATTCTTTTGTTCAGATATGGACATCGTTAGAAATTTTGGGACTGATTGGCAAAAAATCCTCGGGCATAAGTTAGACACTTTTATTGGGCATACTCCTCAGCAGGTAATTGAGTCGGAGTTAGCCCGGATGAATATTCCTAAAGAAGCATGGGAATCCTATTTGCTGGATTTATTGTTTGACCTCAAGGGTTGGTCAGGGATGGTCAACAAATTAGAAACTGAACCTTGGCAGGCAACTGTCAAGGCCCCAAATATTAAATTAGTTGATTTTATTGCGGCGATCATTTTAATTGAGTCCTCACTTGATGAGTATCATGCTCATAGCCATTCAACCGATCTTGCAATGATTTATGGCCGAGAAGAGGAGAGAACTCTTAGAGGATTTCAACTGTCTCTTGCTCTTTATCAGATTACCAAAACGTTTCATCTTCAATCATCGTGGATGGATCAGCTTACGCCTGAAGACTTGTTACATATTGTAGATCAAATTGATATCGCAGAAAAAGCTCATTTGGTTCGCTTGTGGCATGAAGCCTATGAGAATCATTTCTACCGCGAAGCCCTCAGTGCCATCGTTTCCCATGATCGAACGGTCGTAGATAATTCTCATCCTGAAGCTCAGGTGTTATTTTGTATTGATGACAGAGAAGAGTCCATCAGAAGACATGTTGAAGAGGTTAACCCTTCTATCAAAACTTTTGGAGTTGTTGGTTTTTTTGGTCTGGATATGAAGTATAGTAGTGTAAAAAATAATCGATTGATCGCCCAATGCCCTCCTGTCATTGAAGCAAGTCGTATTGTAAGAGAAGTTCCTCGCAATGAGGAACATGCGAAAAGCTTTTTCCGCATGAATAAATTCCTCGGGGTCTCTGATTTAAACCTATATTACATGTCCCGAACTCTATTTAGAGGATTCTTTTCCACTCTGATCTTAGGGGTGCTCAGTATCGTTCCCATGTTCCTCCAGGTGTTTTTTCCAAAACAAAATAAAATTTTTAAAGAAAAAATGAATCAACTCATAAGTCCAACTCCTTCAACCGAGATGGCGATTGAGCAGACTCAGGAAGGGCATGGCTACACAAAAGTTGAAATGGCAAAAATTGTCCAAAGCATACTTAACATGTGCGGAATTCAACAAGATTTTTGCAAATTAGTCATTGTAATGGGACACGGCTCATCGAGTACGAATAATCCATTTAAGCAGGCTTACGGCTGTGGTGCTTGCGGAGGGAATGCTGGAATTTCCAATTCTCGTGTTTTTGCCAAAATGGCCAATGACGTTGAAGTTCGCCATCATCTCAAGAGTCTGGGTATTGTTATCCCTAAGGAAACTTATTTCGCCTCTGGTTTTCATGATACTTGTACCGATGAAATTCATTTTTTTGATATGGAATTAATTCCAGATAGTTATCTGGAAGCTTTTGGTCGAATCAAAATGGATCTTAATCAGGCGTGTAAACTCAATGCGTTTGAAAGATGCCAGCGTTTTAGTTCTACTGAAGCGAAAGAAAATCCGGAAATGGCACTTAAGCATGTTCGTGAGCGCGCTGAAGATTTAGCCCAGCCTAGACCTGAATATGGTCATTCGAATAATGCCTTGGCCATTGTAGGCCGAAGAGGAATGACTAAAGGGCTCTTTCTTAACCGACGATCTTTTCTTCTTACTTATGATTGGAGAATTGATTCAGACGGAGAAATTCTTAAACAAGTTGTCCTGGGTGGGATTCCTGTTGCTGTGAATATTAATATGGATTACTACTTTTCAAGTGTAGATAACGATCACTTTGGCTGTGGATCAAAGCTTCCTCTGAACTTAACTTCTTTATTGGGTGTTATGACTGGGTCTTCTAGTGATCTTCGAATTGGTCTGGCCAGACAGATGGTGGAAATTCACGAACCAATTCGAAACTTGACCGTTATTGAAGCTCCCCTAGAAAGAGTCAAAAAGATTTTTGATAACCATGGACGACTTAAAAAACTCTTATACAACCATTGGATGAGACTATCGGTTCTTGATCCTGAAACGAACACTTGGTATCTCTTTAAGGAGCATGAGTTCCAAAAAATTGATGTTGAGAAGTTAGCGATTAATCACTTTAAAACGTCTAAAGATTTATTTGGAAAAAGTCATAAAGAACAAGATTTTGCGGAGATTGGATAATGGAATTTCTATTTTTATGTCTTATGCTTATTCCCTTCGTCTGGATTTGTTTTCTAGGACTTTCATTTTTTATTCGTTTTAATCTCTCTGAGTTCTTTCTCTCTGAAGGCAGTAAGTGGATTTCAGTCATTATGAGTGCACTCAGTTTATCTTTAAGTGTTCTGGTAATTATGAACCGCTCTCAGCCACTTCATTTTGATTACCCGTCTTGGATTCAAGTCGGGGACTACGAATTTAAGTCTCGTTTTATAGTAGATCTTCTTGGTTCAACGTATGCCCTTCTAACCTCTTTATTGATTGGGATTATTTTCAGATTTTCTCGCAATTACTTGCACAAAGAAGAGGGGTATTTCAGGTTCATTTTTCTTCTCTCCACGCTGATGCTAGGTTTGATGATTGTCAGTTTTGCTCGCTCTCTAGATTTAATCTTTGTGGGTTGGGAACTTGTAGGTACGACCTCGGTTCTTTTAATTGGTTATTTTTATCGTCAGGTTCAACCGGTTCGCCATTCGATCAAGGCCGTCATTAGTTACCGGTTTTGCGATATGGGAATATTAGCTGCTGGTGCTTGGGCACATCACTATATGCACACTACAGATTTTACAGTTTTGCATGAACTTCTCTCTGATCCCCATCTTCATGAATCAGGTCATGGGGGATCGATCGCGCTAACTTTTATCGGAGTGTTTGTTATCTGGGGTGCACTTGCAAAGTCAGGCCAACTTCCTTTTAGCTCATGGCTTCCAGCTGCGATGGAAGGTCCTACACCATCGAGTGCTATTTTTTATGGTGCCCTTTCAGTCCATTTGGGACCATTCCTTCTTCTCAGATTTTATGACTATTTTCATCACTTTCCGATTTTACTTTGGATCATCGGAATTATTGGTGCGACGACTGCGATTTATGCTAGTGCGGTTGGACGAACCCGCTCAGATGCTAAAACCATGTTGGCGTATGCGACCATTTCTCAAGTGGGTGTCATTTGGGTTGAAATTGCGTTGGGCTTCACCCAGTTTGCGCTCTTTCATCTGTTGGCCCACGCCAGTATGAGAACGTGGCAATTTCTTCGTTCGGCCTCATTAATTCAGGATTTCGTAGAAAACCCAGTTGTTCTACAACATCAGAAAGTTCAGCGGAGTACTTCTTTTGAAAAATACGTCCCTAAGGCACTTAGAAAACGGATTTTCATCCACGCTCTTCATGGCTTTCATCTGGATTATATTAATCTCAAAATTATTAATTTTTTGTCCTGGCCTTTAAGAAGTTATTTTGAATTTGAAAAGAAATGGCTAGGGCTTAACAACACAATCGTTAAATTCATCTTTAAGAAGCGGTAATTTATGACAACATCTCGGGACATTCCTAACTTTAAAGTTAGTCACGCTTGGCAGAATACCATTTTCTCTCTTCTTGCCATGCTTGGTTTATTCTTTTTGACATCTTTTTTTATGAACAATGGAGTATCGAGCTCTATTGTTTCTAATTCATTTTTTGAATTTAGCTTTGATAAATTCAGTCTTTTCCTTGCCTCCATCTTTTGCGTTTCTTTGTTTATTGGTTTGTATCCTGTCAGAGAAGATAATGACGTAACCAAGGCTTTCCTATTTTATATCCTTGGAGGCCTAGGGATTATACTTTCTAATAATCTTCTGACATTTTTTGTTTTTTGGTCATTTCAGCGCTCTTTACCAGCGTTTAGATTTATCCGAGGCATAAGAAACGACAGCACCTCAGGTGGAGGAACTTACCTTATCCAGCATTTCATTACGTTTATTTGCTTAATTGCTTTGGTTGCTTTGGCCTCTTTTAATGGATTTGCTTCTGTTTCTTTTTCGCAAATTCCTGCTGATTTTTTTACTTGGCCTGTACTTATCCTGGCCTTCATCATCATCTACGAATCTCATGGAATTTTTCCTTTCCACTCGTGGATTCACGATATGGTAGGGAACCTAAACTGGTACAAGATTTCAAGTATCTTCTTGGCGCGTGCCGGAGTTCTGCTTTTTGTGAAATTCCTTTTACCAACGATTGATCAGCACCCTGATTTTTTTAAGATCACCCTTTTGAGCCTTTCCATCTTTTCTTCTGTTTACTGGAGTATTCGGGGTATTTTCGAAACAAATGTTGCCAAGACTACGACCTATTTTTATGTGGCACAGTCTTCTTTGATTTTAACTGGTCTTTTATCTGACATGACGGCAACTCGTGGTGCTTATTTACAAATCATGGTGATCTCACTTTCTGGAACTTCTCTTTGGTCTCTAATGAGTTATGTTCAACGTCATACTAGTATTAAACGCCTGAATCAATTTTATGGCCTGGCCCAGTCCTATCCGAAACTAGCGACACTCTTTTGTCTCTTCGGATTTAGTATGATCGGGACTCCTTTGGGTGCAGCTTTTGTGGTTGAGGATTTAGTGATTAATGGTCTTCTTGACCAGCATCCATTCCTTGGACTTGGTCACATCTTGGCGACTTGTTTGAACGGGATTTTATTCTTTCTTGTTTTCTCTAAACTCTTCCTCGGGCACACATCTTATCCACAAAAAATTAAAGACCTTGATATGTCTTTGTCGCAGATGATTCCTTATGTTTTAGTTTTGTTTTTGATGTTTGTGATAGGAATTATGCCTTCACTCTTTTTGGAAAATATTAAATGGTAAATATCATTATAATGGGTGGTTTATACCGGCATTACAAAGGTAACAATTATCGTGTCATCGGTTTAGTCAAACATTCTGAGACTTTGGAAACTCTAGTCCATTATGAATGCCTGTATGACAATCCGGAAGGCTCTCATTGGGTCAGGCCTCTAGCAATGTTTTTGGAAACAATTGAGCTGAATGGTGAAACTGTTCCACGGTTTAAGTATCTAGGTGACGCTTCAGAAGTAGAGGTCTAGCTGTAGTAGGATCTTCTGGCCAATGGTGCCTGGGGTATTCCCGTTTAAATTCTTTAAGCATTTCCTGATAAGTTTTTTTCCAAAAACCCGCCAGGTCTTTGGTGACCTGTAAGGGGTGCCTGTGAGGTCCAATTAATTTTAAGGTGAGCGGGATTTTGTTCTGTCCAATTTTTGGCGTTTCTTTTTGACCATAAAAATCCTGAATCGGCGCTTCGACATAAGGGTCTTGATTATATGGATAATGAACTTTTAACTCTTTTTTCCCCCCAAGATTGATTGACCAGGGTAGGATTTGATTAAGTTGCCCATCATCTAAAGTCTGCTTGAAGTATTCCTCAAGAGATTGCCAGCTTAGGTTCTCGCTGTACTCAAAAAAGTCTTTTAGAGAAACGTTCTCCTGAAGTTCTTTATTATTAAATTTCATCCAGAAGTGATAGCGGTTATAAAGTTCTGAGTCCTTCCATAGATCCCATCTTTTTTGAAACACCTTTTCACCTAAGGCCAATGTCTTGTCTTTTTGGTCTTGATTAAGAGCGGTCCAGTTCAAAGGCAGAGTCTTCTCATCGATCACAATACTTCCCAGTTTGGTGAATGTTTTGAGTGAAAAGGTTGGTTCCACAATGATTTGATTCTCTTCAGTAAAAGGGAAGGGCTCATGCTCAAATAACCATTCCTCATCAATGGGGACAATCTTTATTGCTTCCTGGCGCTGAGTAATGTCCATAATTAAATAATAGCCATCAGTCAGAGTGCCTAAACTCGGATGGAGTTTGATGGTTTTGCCAGAAAAATGGATTAGGTCATTTTGCTTTGGTCTGTATTTTGCGGCCTGATCTACAAATCCTGAAAGCAGAGATTTCTCCCAGTCTTTATTAATGCTTCCTGGTAGTTCTAAATAGAAATTGAGTTTTCGGTACAATATTCCCGAAGGATCATTTTCAATTTCTTGGCAAATATAATTCAAAAGAAGTTTCTTTTGATCCTTATGCAAAATTTCTCCTGCAATAAGTACCCGGGATAATCTCAAATCAACCGGGTACTTTGCTGTCGCTAGCGCAAGTTTTGTGACTTCTTTTTTTTCATTGATTAGACCCATCAAATAGCAGAGATTTTCTGCTTTCTGCCAACGATCACTTGGCGGAGGAGTAATCCAGCGCAGGTGAGATTTCATCTGAGAACTCAAGAGATAAGTATCTGTGAGATCTGCTTTTAGGATTTCTGGTAGAGTGAAATTCTCTCGACTCTCAAAATCTTGAAGCGCATAAAGACGATAGCAGACTCCGGGAGAAGTCCTTCCGGCACGCCCGGCCCTTTGGATGGCAGAGGATTTTGTCACCGGACGATCATTAATCATCTTGATCCCATTCCAGGGCGAGTAATGAGCTTCTCTTTGAATTCCGCTATCAATAACGGCTTTGATTCCAGGAATAGTGACAGAACTTTCTGCAATATTTGTAGAGAGAATAATTTTTCGTGTTTTATAGGGTGTTAACGCTTCAGCTTGTTCTTCTTTGGAGACCTCTGAGTGAAGAATAAAAACTTTGCCGTAACGCTCCTGAAGGTAGCTTTCAACTTTGCGAATTTCTCTCATACCTGGAAGAAACACTAAAACATCACTCTCTGAAGGTATTTGTTCTAATGCCGAGCGAATCTTTTGTTCAAGGCTTTGGTTAAGAATACTTGGTTGGTTCGGAAGATAAACCATCTCAATAGGGTAGCGGATGGCCTCAATTTCAATGACTGTGGGAGAATTGAGAAATTGCATGATCTCAGTATCAAGAGTTGCCGACATGAGTATCAGTTTCAGATTCCCGCGACGGGCCTGAAGGTCCAAAAGCCAAGCGAGCGCCATGTCTGTTTCAAGATGCCTTTCATGAAATTCATCCAAGATCACGACATCGACATCTTTTAAGTCGTCTTCGCTCAAAGCTTTTTTAAGAAAAGTACCTTCGGTATAAAAGGTGAGTTGTGTTTTAGAGGATGTTTTTTTCTCAAAGCGAAAGTGATATCCAATTTCCTGCCCAATTTGGAGTCCCTCTTCCTCGGCAATTCTTTCTGCAGCGAGTTTAGCGGCCAGGCGTCTGGGCTCAAGGACAATCACTTTGGAGCCGGTTTTTTTTGCGATGAACCATGGCAAACGGGTGGTTTTACCCGATCCCGGAGAAGCTTTGATCAAAATAGTAGCCGATTTCTGAACCTGATTCAGGATTTCGTCTAAATAAGCATCTATGGGCAAAGATATTTTCTGATATTGCATTGAATGTTTCTGATCTTACCTTGATAATAAGTAAATTCATAGGAGAGAGACATGTCTGATTGCCCTTGCAGGTTCCTGGATACTAAAAAATTAAGCTTAGAAGAGTGCTGTGGACCTTATTTGAAAGGTACCAAAAAGGCTCCAACAGCTGAAGCGATGATGCGTTCTCGTTATTCAGCTTACGTGCTGAAGAACATCGACTACATCGATCAAACTCAAATTAACGAGAAGAACGAAGTCTTCAATAAAGAAGAAGCACTTAAATGGGCCGAGAGTTCTGAATGGATGGGCCTTGAAGTGAAGCGCACTCAAAAAGGTGAGCCTAACGACGATACCGGAGTTGTGGAATTCGTCGCTCTTTATAAGGATCAGGCTTCAGGCACAGAGCTGCGTCATCATGAAACATCACTTTTTCAAAAACAAAATGGTGAATGGAAATTCAAAGAAGGTAACATTCACGGTGCTCAGCCAGTGAAGAGACTTGAGCCTAAGATTGGAAGAAACGATCCATGCCACTGTGGCTCAGGCAAGAAATTTAAAAAGTGTCACGGGGCTTAAGTGAAGCAAACGCTATTAAATGAATTGATCGGAAAGATGAAAGAAGAAATGCACGGTCTTGAGTCGGCTGCCAAGTCGAATAAAGACTTTGCTACCGATCAAGAGTTTAAGGCCGAGAGTAAATATGATACCCGCTCGCTGGAAGCTTCGTATCTGGCGAGTGCAGAATTAAGTCGCGTGGAAGATCTGAAATTAGAAATTCAAATGCTCGAAGAAGTAGATCTCAAGATGTCTGCCAAATCTTCTGAGATTTGTATTGGAAGCCTTGTGGAGCTTCGCCATAAGGATCAAGACCGAAATTATTTTCTTATCCCTACCTCGGGCGGCACACTGCTTAAGGTCGCTGATAAGGCAGTCTTAGTGGTTTCGGTTTTTTCTCCTCTTGGGGATGGTCTTTTAGGACTAAAGGCCGGCGATGAATTCGAGGTTGAGACGCCTAAGGAAACCCGACTGTATCAGGTGCTCAATTTTCAGTGACCACTAAAGTTGCCACAGATCCCAAACCCTAAAAATTTATTCCCCCTTAATGTACCGTATTCATTTGATCAAGAAATAATCTTTAAGCATTTTTCCCCTCGCACCGATAATGAATCTAGCGAGGTTACCCATGAAATGGCTTCTTTCATTTACTATTCTTTTTTCACTACAGCTTAGAGCTGACGTGTCCCCGGATAACGTTGATTCCATGATCGATCAGATGGTGAGCAAGAACGTCATCTCTAGTGTCGAGGCCGAGAAGGCGAAGATTCGCATGAGGTCCATGTCTAAAGAGCAATGGGCACAAATTAATACTGATGCAGCTAAACATGCCGCTCGATCTCCGGCTTCTGCCCAAACAGAATCATCGAATAATATCGAAGAGGTTCATGGAATTGATTTAGATAGCGCTCAATTCAAACAAATTCAAAGTGACATTGGAAAAATAATACCGCAGTCTAAATGACCTGATGGCAATTTTTTCGCTCGATGTCTCTCCATTAAAAGAAAATGCTAATTACCGCTGGCTCTATTTGAGTCAGCTGGTTTCATTTTTTGGCAGCATGATCACTTATGTTGCGATCCCTTTTCAAATGTATGAACTGACTGCTTCGACTTTTCATGTCGGAATGCTAGGAATTGTTCAGCTCATTCCACTTGTGATCTCTGGTTTTTGGGGTGGGGCTTTTGCCGATAGTTTTGACCGAAGAAAATTAATCGTTATCACTCAAGCAGCTTCCGGATTGGGAAACCTAATGCTAGTGGCCTTTGCACTTTCTGGTTCCAAGACCTATTGGTTTTTGTATTTATTGGCAGGACTCATGTCTGTTTGCAAAGGGCTTGAGCGGCCACCGCTAGAAGCACTGACTCAGCAGTTAATCAAAAAAGAAGAGATTCCCAAGGTCAGTTCTCTTCAATCATTTAAGACGACTGCGGGAATGATTATGGGCCCAGCTGTGGGTGGGATTTTAATTTCTTCGTTCGGTATTGTGGCCACCTACTTGGTGGATTTTTTGACTTATGCTTTCAGTATTTATTGTTTATTTCAATTAAAGAACTTTCCCGTTCATCTTACGAATAGAAAAGCAGATATTTCTTCTATCCTCGCTGGATTTAGCTACGCCGTGAAGCGGCCAGACTTAATTGGAACCTATGTCGTTGACATGGCCTCGATGACCTTTGCCTTTCCCAATCCGCTGTTTCCTGCTCTTGCAAAAATTCTGGGGGGAGCGGATAAACTAGGATGGCTGTACTCATCTGTCGCCATTGGGGCCTTGCTAGCAACAGTAACTAGTGGCTGGACTCATAAAATAGTGGCGCACGGTAAGGTGATTACGATTTGTGCATTTTTATGGTGTGTGGGAATTGTGGCGTTTGGACTAAGTTCAAATTTTTATCTGGCCATTTTGGCTTTGGCCTTTGCAGGGTTTGTGGATATGATCTCTGGTATTTTTCGCTCTACCATTTGGAATGAAACTATTCCTTCTGAGTTTCGCGGGCGCCTGGCAAGTGTAGAGATGATTTCTTATTCTTCGGGTCCACTTCTAGGCAACACTTTTATGGGTGCCATGGCCGACAGTGTAGGGTTTGAACATGCTCTCATGTGGGGTGGTATTGCTGGCGGACTTTTAGTCTTAATACTTGGAATCGGGATCAAATCGTTTTGGAACTACAGAGCCGTTCGTTAATAGTTAGACTTTAGTAGGGACTCCCAACATACTGCCACAATCTCTTTTTCACAAAGCGCGGAACAAAAAACTGCAGGGCGCGAGCAATTTTACGCAGGCTTGCAAAACTTTTCATGCCCCACGGGTAGTGAGACAGAAGAATCTGACTATCAAGTACAGTAAAAAAATAATCCAATATAATGGCCAGAATAATTAAATCATCTAGAAGTCCAAATACAGGAATCCAATCGGGGATGAGATCAATCGGTGAGATTAATAAAGCAATCATCGCCAGTAAGACTTTTTTGTCACGAGAAGGAATTCGCTCATCGTGGGCGACATCGGTAAGAAACTTCTGTAAATCTTTTAAGAATTTCATTTCGTGATCTCTTTAATAACCAGCGAGCTTGTAATGAAGGCAAAAGCACCGGTCACAAAGCTTGCTGATCCAAAGCCCTCTGAACAGTCCATGTTTTTGGCAATGCCAGGCGCTTTATGAGTCACGCAGCCATCCGCCGTGGGATAAACCGCTCGCTCATGCGACCAAACCGACCAGACTCCAAAATCCCCAGCCGTTTCCAAAGGGAAATCAAAATCTTGACGAAGTTTTTTACGCAATTTCGCCAGCAAGCGATCATTGGCCGAAGAGGCCATATCAGTCACTCGTATTTGGAGAGGATCAGTTTTTCCACCGGCCCCACCCATGACAACTAGTGGAACTTTATTTTTTCGGCAGTAATCGATGAGGTGGCACTTATTGGTAAAGTCATCACAAGCATCGACCACGAAATCATAATCTTTATCAAATATTTCAGAAAGATTCTTAGGGCTAAAGAAGCACTGCTTGGTATCGACTTCACAAAATGGGTTAATCAAAGCGACTCGCTCTTTCATGACATCGACTTTAAATTTGCCCACAGTTCCGTTTAGAGCATGGATTTGGCGGTTGATATTAGTGACACAGACGTCGTCTAGGTCAACTAAAGTCATATAACCAATTCCTGTTCGGGCCAAAGCTTCAGCCACCCAAGAGCCTACTCCGCCAATGCCTATGATAAGAATTCTTGCTTGCCGAATTTTTGCCATGCCTTGAATTCCATAGAGCCTGGTGATGCCACCAAAGCGCGATTCAAAATCTTCAACGATCATAATTCCTCGCCATTTGATTAATTTTTAATTGTCCACAAGCTGCCAAGATATCATCACCTTTGGTAGCTCTGACCATGACCCGCAATTTTTTTGAAACTAATTTTTCTTTAAAAAGATTAATTTCATTTTCGCTCGGTCTCTTCCATTCAGAACCAGGAAAGGGGTTAAAGGGAATAAGATTGATGACGGCCTTACGGTGACTGATGAGTTGAAACAGTCCCTCCACGTGCTCGTCTTGCATATTAAAATCCTGAATCATTAAATATTCAAAAGTCATGAATTCATCTTTTAAATGAATCATTTCATCAAAGGCCTGCATGACTTCTTTTAAGGGGTATTTTTGATTCAAAGGAATTAATTGATTTCTCTGTTCATCAAAAGGCGAGTGAAGACTCAAGGCCAGATTGATTTTAGGAAAATCTTTCAGCTCTCTAATCCCTGGGATAAATCCCACTGTTGATAGGGTCATTTGGCTTCTGCCCAGACCAATCAGTTTCGTATCATTAAAAACTTCGATCGCTTTTTTTACCTCAGTCACGTTATGCAGGGGTTCGCCTTGACCCATAAAAACGATATTGGGCTTCATCGCCTTAGACTGATTTTCCTGTAACCATTCAAAGGCTTTAAGGTACTGCCCAACAATCTCTCCAGCACTGAGGTTTCTTTTTAATCCTTGAGTTCCGGTATAGCAGAAGCTGCAGTTCATGGCGCAGCCAACTTGAGTAGATAGGCAAAGGGTAAATTTTTTATGAAAAGGAATTAAAACCGTTTCTACTTCTAGAAGATCACTGAACTGCATTTGGAATTTAGTCGTTCCATCTTCAGAAGTTAAGATTTGGGCGATTTTAGGCAGATCGAAATTGTATTTTTCACGGAAGGTTTCTAAGGTTTGTGAAGCAACGTGGCGATTCCAGACGGTAGGGTCTTTATAAAGTCCATCCAGCCAGTAATTCAGGCCGGCAAGGGAAAATCCCCGGTCCTGGAAGGCCTTGGCCCAATCGTGAGAGGTGAGTGCATAAACCGAGGTTGTCATGTTCACGTTAATCTAGCCTATTCGGATCAAGGTGTCATAATATAGTTCATTATGAAAAACGCTCTTTTTTGTGCTCTCTTCATCCTAATGCTGGCCGGTTGTAGTCAGCTCAAAACTGATTCTTCTCCTCCTGCAGTTGCCGAAATTGCTCATGAAACTAAACCCTCAAGCAAGACCTCTGCTATTTTTCACATCTTGCGCCCTTTAGGTATTCAGCTCATTTTGACTAATGTGGATGAGCATTTAGAAAAAAAAGTCTTTATGGATAAAACCTTGTCCCAGTTGGATTTGATTCCGGGCTTTTGGCAAGTCAGTGGTTTTATCATGGATGGTCAACGGTTCAAGATTACGAATACTTCCATGCAGTTCATTTTTCATCTCAAAAAAGGCAAGTCAACCTACGCCGGAAGTTACATTTTTCAATGTCCCAAAGTGAATCAAACTCATTTGAAAGAAATGAAAAAAATGAACTTTTTCAACC